>NZ_JBHWWX010000024.1:0-61546 GCF_042730335.1 Rhodococcus sp. NPDC060084 | reverse complement strand
GCATCTGCTGTGGTCGCCCGCTTCGGGTCGGATGTCGGGGCCGTGTGGCTCTCGACGGCGGATCAGACGGTCGCGTCGGATTCCTCTTCGGTGGCAATCGTCGCTCCGAGTTCACGGAGACGATCGGTGTGCTCGCTGGCGTGGTGGCCACAGAACAGCAATTCACCACCGGTCGGAAGGACGGCGCGCACGCGAGCGGCAGCATTACACCGATCGCAGCGATCTGCAGCGGTCAACTTCGGGCTGGTCAACGTACCGGGCATGACTCCTCCAAACTGGCTACCGCTGAAATCGGGTGCCTGGGGTCTGGTCCGCCGCGCCGGGGGTAGCGCGGTGGATCTACTCTGACAGACGTTTCGGTTCGATGCGTTGTTCCCCGGGGTGCCCAATGGTGGCGCGGTTCACGCATGGACCAGCGAAAAGGCCCCGACGTGGAGCTTTGTCCCAGGGTGTGTTCGCTGACAGCGCAGCGTCGAACCAGCGAGTCCCGGCAGCGCTGGGCTGCGGCGAGAGATTCGACACCGCTACGAGGACAATGAGCCGATGACCGACACTCTCCTCCACCTCTGCCCACGCGACGAGTGGGACCGGGCTCGGGACGCAGGCGCCCTGACGCCGCTGTCGCTGAGCGAGACCGGATTCGTGCACCTGTCGACGCCCGCGCAGGTGCATCTGCCCGCCAACCGGTTGTTCGCCGGCCGGACCGACCTGCTGCTGTTGCACGTGGACCCCTCGGCGCTCACCGACCCGGTGCGCTACGAGCCGGGTGTGCCCGAAGACCCCGAGTCGATGCGGTTCCCGCACCTGTACGGCCCGCTGCCGGTCGGTGCGGTCGTCGCCGTCACCGAATACCTGCCCGGTGCCGACGGCCGGTTCGCGCGACTGTAACCCTGATCCCCGACCGCGGCACCCCGGTGTCACGCCACTGCGGGAGTCGTCGGCCGCATGACGAGCCGGTACACCTCTGCTCGCAATGCCGCGAAGCGCGGTTCGAGCTTGGTGGCGATCTGTTCGCGGGGATCCGGGAGCCCCACGGAGATGTCTGCCACGACCCGACCCGGATCGGCCGCCAGCACCAGTACCCGGTCGCCGAGATAGACGGCTTCGTCGATGTCGTGGGTGACGAACGCGACGGTGACCCGGTACTCGTCCCGGACGCGGAGTACGAGATCCTCGAGATCGGCGCGGGTCTGGGCATCGACTGCGGCGAACGGTTCATCCATGAGCATGACCTTCGGCTCGACGACCAGCGCCCGCGCAATGGCCACACGCTGCTGCATTCCGCCGGACATCTGCCACGGATACATCGCGCCCTTCCCGGCAAGCCCCACTGCGGCGAGTGCATGGTCGACGCGTGCTTCGACTTCCGGTTTGGGCAATTTGTAGGCAGCGGCCGCCATCGACAGGTTGCGTCGGACCGTCATCCAGGGGAACAAGGACCTGCTGTAATCCTGGAAGACCACCGACAGGCCGAAAGGCGGGCCGTCCACAGGCTCGTTACCGAGCATCACCTGTCCACCGGTCGGTGCGAGCAGACCGGCCATCATCATAAGGAGCGTCGACTTTCCGCATCCCGACGGGCCGACAATCGAGACGAATTCGCGCTCCTGGATCTTGAGCCACGTCTCCTCCAGGATCAGCTTGGAGTCGGGGCCGTGCCCGTAGGACTTGGTCACTCCGTCGATTCGCAATTCCATGGCTATCTCCTCTGATCCGAATCGGGTAGGGGGTTACAGGTCAGCGAGACCGGCGCGGCGGTTCCATCGGAGCAACCGTCTCTCGACGGTGTTGACGATCCCGTTGAGCACGATTCCGAGAAGTGCGATGAGTACGAACGCCGACCACATCTGGCGGTACATGAATGTCTGCTGGTAGAGCACGACGTTGTAACCCAGACCCTCTGTGGTGGCGTATAACTCGGAGATGATCATCAGAATCAGACCGATCCCGACACTGATGCGCAGGCCTGCCATGATCCGCGGACTCGCGGCGGGCAACAACACCCGTAGATAGAACTGAGGGCGGCTCAATTGGAGGCTCCGCGCGCTGCGGATCCATTGTCTGTCGACCCCGGCGACCCCGTCGGCGGTGTTGACGAGAATCACCCACACCGTGCCGAAGAAAATCAGAAAGACGTTCATCGAACTCGTCGCCCCGAAGATCTGGAATGCGATCGGAAGCAGTGCGGCGTTGGGCAGCGCCATGAAGAACCGAACCGTCGGGTTGTACATCCCCGCGAGAATGGGACTTCGGCCCAGTGCAACGCCGACGCCGATGCCGACGATCACGGCAAGGGCCCAACCCTGAGCGAATCGGCCGAGACTCACCGGTACGGCGTCCCAGAACCCTTCGGATAGGAACAAGGTAAATGGGTCGGTGGACAGCCAGTCGTCGACGAATTGCTCCATCACCGCGCTCACCGGGGGGAAGAACACGGTCGGTACGGCGCGAGCCGTGATCTCCCACACGATCATCAGTGCTGCGACGAGCCACAGCGGTGCGACCGCGGCGGCCACGGCCCGGGCCCTCGGGGGGACGCGCCGTTTGGGGAGGTCGGCTTTCGGCGCGACTGCCGGCGGCGTGACGATCTCGACGGTGTCAGACATGACTCACCCACTTCAGCGAGGACTTCTCGACCCGGATCAACCCGGAATGCAGTGCGGTGCCGACCAAGCCGATGACGAGGAGCATCGCGTACACGACATCGAGCCGAAGTGCTTGCTGGTATTGCACCATCAAGGTGCCGAGACCGGACTTCGCGCCGAGCAGTTCGGCGCTGACGAGCACGACGAGTGCGACACCCGACGCGACCCGAATGCCGGTGACGATGGACGGCAGCGCGCTGGGGAGGGTGACGTAGGCGTGCGTGCGCAGTGTGCTCCATTGCATCGAGCGTGCGGCGTCGCGTCGCATCGGTTCTGTGGATGCGACTCCGTAGACGGTATTGATGAGGACGATCCAGAATGTGGCGTACACGGCCACCGAGATCTTCATCTGCGCGCCCAGTCCGAAGAACAGGATTGCGATGGGGATCAATGCGGTCGCGGGGATCGACCGGAATACATTGACGGCCAGCGTCGCCGGTTTCTCGAGCCACGAGACCGTCCCGATGAGGACTCCGGCGACAATTGCGGCGACGGAGCTGAGAATCAGAGCGGCGAGCCAACTTCCGACCGTGTCGGAGAGGCTTGCGAGGAACTCTCCGTCGACGACGAGCATCGGGAACTGCGCCGCCACTTGCCAGGGATACGGAACGGAGGACTGGGGCACGACACCTGCTGCGACGACAGATGTCCACGCGACCAGTAATGTGACGAGTCCTGTCGTGGCGAGGGACAGGCGCTGGGCGCGTTCTGTCACGTGACCTCCTTGGGCTGTGGCCGGGTCGGAACGCGCACCGAGAATGCGGTTGCACGGTGCGAATGTCCGTCGTGGATAGAGGGTGCCGTCGTTCCGGTCGGGTGAAGGCGTTACGAAGGGACGCTAGAAGGGACGCCCGAATGCCGTCAATGCGGGATGGCATCTCGTAATATGAGAAGCCGATTTGTAGCGTGGACGTAACACTCGGCGCTGTCGCCGCTCGGGAGGGCACGTCCGGCTCGGCCGTTCGGGTGGCGCAACTCGGGTGGGGAATCGCGCGCAAGCAGTTCCTTGGGGTTCCGAAAGGCTTGGCGCGGCGTAACTCGCGGAATACCGAAGTTCACTCCTGCGAAACACGCCCCGTGTTGACTCCGCCCATGACATCGATCGGACGACCTCGGATCGCCGTGTTCTCCGGACCCCGGGCGACCATTCAGAACAGCGCGGTGCTGCGCACGAGCAACTCCGTGCGTGCGGAGAGGGGACTGTCAGGCTGCGCAGGAGGGTATGATTCTCTGCGGTCGCAGCGTCTCGCTGCGCCGGTCACCGTGTATGTCGAAGCGCTCTCGGCGCACCCGCTCGAAGTCGACGCCGCCGAACTCTACGGAGAACCGGACGGATACCTCGATCCGGCTACCGGTGATCTGCTGTCCGAGCCTCGGGGTGCCGCGAAGGCGGTGTATCGCGTCGCTCTCGATCCAGGCGACGGCGCATATCTCCTGCCCTACGCCGCGGTACAGCGTGATCGGAGCCCGTGGGACACTTCCTTCGCCGCGACCGGTGAGATGCGGCAGCAGTTCTATCCCGACGCTTCGCGGATCTTCGAGGAGATAGACCGCTACGGCATCGACGAATACGGTCACAACAACCTTCTCGGCTCGATCGCGGACTACGACTTCGTCCGCGCTGCTCCTTCAGGTGGCTACACGAAAGGCTTACCGGCCGAGGCGAGAACCGACCTCGGAGAAGGCGACATCGCTCCGGAAGCGTTAGGAGAGGACTTCTTCCCCTACAAGCCGGTCCGGCGTGAGCCCGCCCTTCCCACCCTTGCGCGGTTGACGAACTGCGTTGCTCGCACGTTGGACGGTGCAGAATACGACGGGGCGATCTGGCTCGAGGGAAGCCCCACCGCCGAAGAGACCATTTATTGGCTCAACCTGCTCATCGACACCCGTACGCCGATCGTGGCCAACTCGTCTCAGTATCCGCACGGGGTAATAGGAAACGACGGTAACCACAACCTGATCCAGGCAGCGCGGTACATCGCGTCGAGGGTGTGGGAGGACGATTCCGGTGTCGACCGCGTCGGTGCGGTGATGGTGCAGAACGGCCAGATATTCACCTCACGGGAGGTCCAGAAGGCCGACGCACGCCCCGGTGGGTACATCGCGACCGGCGGGCACGGCGGAATCGTTGGGAACACTGTGTGGGATCCGGTGCTGTCGTTTGTTCCGGTTGCCCGGCATACCCATCGCTCCGCCGTCCGACTGTCGGAGTTACCGGACACCGTCCCTGGTGTGCGTGCCGCCGGTTGGGGGCCGGCAGCGGTCGACGTGACGATCAAGGATGGCGACGGGTACCTGCTCCCGGATGCAATGCCGAAGGTGACCGTCTCGCGGTACACCAACTTCGGCGCCGACGACTTCTCCGACACTGTGGACGGGGAAGTCGAAGTGCTGGCACGCATTCGAGCGAATCTCGCGCGCTATCCGCTGGCCGGCTTCGTCGCCGAAGGATCCTCGCCCTATGCCGGACTGTACGAGTCCCTCCTTGCGGCCATGAAATTGGCCGTCGCACATGGATTCCCCGTGGTCGCCGTGGGTCGCGGCGGTGGCGGTTACGTGTCGCGTTACGGAGGTCAGGGTGGCCTGTTTGTCACGGGTGGCAACCTGACCGCACCCAAGGCGCGAATGCTGCTCATGGCCTGCCTACTCAAATTCGGTGCATTGCCACCGGCTCTCGATCCCGCGAACCCGACCCCTGCAGAGCTCGATGCCGTTCGCGCCAAGGTCGTTCTCTACCAGCAGGTGTTCGACTCCCACTGAGTCGGCGCCGGAGATGGATGTGTCGCAATGAAATACGGTGTTTTCCTTCCTGTCGGTAACAACGGTTGGGTGATTTCCCGGACGGCCCCGCAGTACGCTCCGAGCTTCGACCTCAATCGCCGCGTCGTGGAGAAGGCGGAGGAACTCGGATTCTCGTTCGCCCTGGCCATGCTCAAGTACCGGGGGTTCGGCGGTGCCACTCGGCACTGGGACGACACCGCCGATCCCACGGCTTTGATTGCCGCATTGTGCGCGGTGACGTCGAAGATCAAGCTGTATTCGACGATCTCACCCCTTACCGTCAACCCCGTCGTAGCGGCCAAGACCGCAGCGACGCTCGACGATGTGTCGGGGGGTCGATTCGGCTTCAATCTTGTCGCCGGATGGAACCGCACCGAATACGCGCAGATGGGTGCGTGGCCGGGGGAGGAGTACTACACCGACCGGTACGAGGTGCTCAGCGAGTTCACCCACATCATGAAGACGCTGTGGCGCGATGGACATGCGACTTTCCATGGAGAACACTTCACGATCGAGGACGCGCGAATCGGGCCCAAACCGACCGGGCATATAGACCTGGTCTCGGCGGGGTCGTCACCGCGCGGCCGACAGTTCGTCGCCGAGTACGCCGACTACCACTTCGGTGCGGGATCGACTCCCGAGGCTGTCTGTGCGTCCAATGCGGGCCTGGCGGCGGCGTGCGCGGCCGGTGATCGCCGGCCCACCGCCATCGCGAACGCAACGGTGGTCATCGCCGACACCGACGAGGACGCCGCTCGGGTCGTCGCCCGATACGTCGAGGGCGCTGATGAGGACGCGCTCGCTGCGATGGTCGCCGAGTACTCGCGTGACACAGCCACCAACGGATCCAGCGCGGCTGTCGCGGGTCGGCATCGCGCACAGGTGAATCCGTTCTACGGGGCTCAGCCCCTGGCCGGTTCGGCAGCCACGATCGCTGCCCGGCTCAACGCGCTGGCCGCGGTACCCGGAACGTCCGGCATCATGCTCACCTTCGACGACTTCGTCGACGGGATGGAGCGTTTCGGTCGTGACGTGATCCCTTTGCTCGACCATCCGCTCACACTCACCGACGACACGCAGAACGCTTTGCTGCCCTGATCGACGCTGCGTCCAGAGGTCTTCCATCCACCGATTGCTTCCGGTTCACTCCACTCGCGCTCCGCGCGCTGCCGCCGAGGTCGGCCCACCATGTCCTACCAAATGAGTTTGGCTCTCGATCTTTCGTTCGCTCACCACCAAGGACGTTGGCGGCTCCCCGGGTCCTGGGTGGGATCGACGTTTCCCGACCTGAAGATGTACCAGGAGATCGCACTTGCCGCTGAGCGCGGCTGTCTGGACATGATCTTCTTCGGTGACGGCACCGGCATTCCATCGACCTACGGCAACTCGATCGACGCCGCGGTGCACTGGGGAATCGGATGGCCCCGCCAGGACATGAGCCCGTTCATCGCTGCGCTCGCCCAGACCACGTCTCATATCGGGTTCGGTTTGACGTACTCGTCGACGTTCATGCATCCGTATTACGTAGCCCGGTTGCTCAACTCACTCGACCACATCACCGACGGCAGGATCGCGTTCAACGTCGTCACGTCGTCACGGGCAGCGGACGCCGCCAACTACGGCTTCGCGAAACTTGCCGATCACGACGCTCGCTATCGCCGGATGGAGGAGTTCGTCGACGTGTGCCGCGACCTCTGGCGCAGTGTCGAGCCCGACGCGTTCGTGTGGAACCGTGAGACCGGGCAGGTAGCGGACCCCGCGAAGGTGCATGCCATCGATCACGCCGGTGAGTTCTTCGACGTCAAGGGGCCACTCAACACAGTCCCCAGCCCGCAAGGCGCACCGGTCTTGATCCAGGCGGGTGGATCACCCGGGGGCATCGCTGCGTCGGCCCGGTTCGCCGACATGGTGTTCGGCGGGGCGTGGGACCCCGTGCAACGGGTGCGTCATCGCACGGACCTCGACGCCGAACTGGCGGGCAACGGCCGCGATCCACAGTCTGTCGGCATCTTGTGGGACATCCAGGTGATAGTCGGGCAGGAGCGCTCCGAGGCGCTGGCGCGTCGCGACCAACTTCGGGACGTTCTGCCGTGGGAAGCCGCCGCGACGTTCCTGTCCAACCAGACGGGTCTCGATCTGGCCGCATTACCGGAGAAGTTCACCGTCGGTGAACTCCAGGCCGAGGTGATCGCCCGCAACGCGAGCCCCATGTCGTTCCGCCACCTGATCGCGAAGTACGGCGAAGACCACCAGATGACGCGGAACGATCTGGTCGACGAGAGCTGGCGTGCGGCCACCGGATACGACCACACAGTCGCCGGTAGCGCAGAAGATGTCGCGGACTACCTGGAGGAGAGTTACGAAGCCACCGGTAGTCGCGGAGGATTCATGATCTCGCACCCGCAGTCGACCCCGCGCGACGTAGTCGACACCGTGGGTCTGCTCGTTCCCGAATTGCGCCGACGTGGCCGTTTCCGCAACTCGTACGAAGGTACGACGCTTCGCGACGTTCTGGGTGTGCCTGCGTTCGAATAATTCTGCTCACAGGTGGAGCCGAACAGCCGTGCCGTTCAGCTGCGCGGGACGGCCCCACGACCCGATGAACTCGCGAGAGAAGGACGTTTCGGTGACAGTCCCGCAGGATCGACGCGCCATCGCGTCCCAGCCTTACGGTCCGGTGTATCGAGAGGAGGCGAAGGATCCGCTTCTGCGGATGGACGGGCACCGCCGCGCCGACGAGGTCCGACGTCTGCGCGACCTTCTCCGTGTGGTCGTGGATCGCCTCGGTTCGGGGCAACGAATGCCTTCGGACGAGCAGTTGGCGCGTCGTTTCCGCACGTCGCGCAATTGCGTCCGACTCGCGCTACAGGCTCTCGCAGACGAGAACCGTGTTCAGCGTTCAGTAGGTGCGGGTACGTACACGACCAACGTTCACGAGCGAAGTCGCTTCGACCTGCTGATCGACTCGATACCGGTAGCGGGCGGTGACCCGCGCAGCGAGCTGGTGATCCTCGGGTGGAAAGTGACTTCGGATCTGCCCGAATCGATCAGCGTCGATATGCCGGCCGACACCTCTGCGCTCGTGATCTTCGAGCGGCTGAGTACCTTCGCCGGGGTTCCGCGGCAGTTGCGAACGTACTACCTCGCCCTGCGTCCCGGTGAGGAGTTCACCCGTGAGGACGCGAGCCGCGACGTCTACGACATCATCGAGCACCGTTTCGGCCACGGCACGCTCGGGGCGGACCGGAGGATCTCGGCGGTCGGAGCGGACGAATCGGCCGCATCGGCCCTCGGTGTTGCACAGGGCACGCCGATTCTCTACATCGACACCACGGTGTTCAACGAACGTCGCGAGACGGTCCTCTTGTCGCACGCACGGTATCGCAGCGACATGGTCAACGTGGCGCTGAATCCTCCGCGTGCTTGATCGGTAATTGGCTCCAGCCACGCAACCCGCCGAAACCGATGCGTGGAAATAGATGTGACACAACCGGTATCAGTGCCCACCTGCTGATCACCGTTCCACTACGTCAGACCTCGAAGGGGACCGCACATGTACAAGTCTCGCATATCTGGTCGTGCTCCCATTGTGTCGTGGCTGGCCGTGGCCGCCACGGTCGTATCGGTGACGGCTTGTTCGGCGGACGCCGACGACCCCTCCGCAGTCGATTCGAATACGTCGAACGGGCCAGCCTCGTTGTCCATCACGACACTCGGACTGTGTAACGAAGTCGCCGTGTACTGGGCACAGGAGAAGGGTGTATTCGCCGACCACGGCCTGGATGTGGATTTCGTGAGGGTGCAGGGCGGAGCGGCCGGCCTGTCGGCGTTGCAGAGCGGCGAGGTCGATGTCACCTTCATCGACCCGTTCGTCACCATGCGCGCCATCGATCAGGGGATCGACCTGAAATGGGTGGCGACCGCGTACGAAACGCCGACCGACCCGAACAATGCTATGAATTCCGTTGCGGTCAAGAATGGTTCCGCGTTCACGGACGCGAAATCGCTCGAAGGTAAAACGATCGGAGTCAACGAGATCGCCGGCATCAATCAGATCATCACCAGTGAGTGGATGCGGGTCAACGGCGCCGACCCTTCGACCGTCGAATTCGTCGCGCTGCCGTTCCCCGACCTCGCGCCCGCAGTGGCCACGGGACGGATCGATGCCGCGCAGATCACCGAGGCGAACATGCTGCCCGAACTCGATCTCGTCTCGCTCGGCAATCCCTATGTCGCGGCGGGTGGAGGCGAGTCACTCGTCTTCGCGGGCTATGTCGCTGCTGCGAACGACGCAGAGCACCGTCCGGAGGTGTTCCGCTCGTTCCAAGCCGCTCTTGTGGATTCCGTTCAACAGATCGGTGAGTCGGGCAACGAGGACGCACGTCTCGCGGTCGAGTCGGCGGCATGCAAGCGTGACGTCGAGGCGTTGAAGGCGCTCACCGCACCGCCGTACATCGCAACGGTGAACATGGCGGCACTCGACCGTAACGCCGAACTGTTGAAGAGGGAAGGGCTGCTCGAGAACCCGCCGCCGGCATCGTCGTATGTTCCCGAGTTCGTCGTCACCTCAGGGTGATCAGTCAGATCCCGGCGGCGGGTCCGAGGTGGCGTAACCCACCGCCGGCCCGCCGTCTCTGCTGTTCACTGCGGCGGCGGTGCGTCACATATGGCGAAACACAGCGGAGACATCGGCGGCGCATGCCGGAAATATCGAATGGGTTGGATCACGAGTGACTCTCCGGCCGTCGCACTCGGTGCGCGAGCTCGGAAGCTCCTGTTGATCGCGTGATCCGACGATGCCCGCTCTTCGACGCGTCGGTTCCATCAGAAGAAGGACGATTCATGAACGACGGTATCCGTTTCGGTGGAAAGCGAATCGCCGCATTCGTCGCAGTGTCCGCGGCTGTTGCAGCACTGACCGCATGCGGTGCGGACTCCGACACTGCCGCCGGGGCAACCCCTGCAGACGGACCGGTGCCCCTCTCTATCACCACATTGGGATTGTGCAACGAGATGCCGGTCTACTGGGCTCAGGACAAAGGGCTGTTCTCCGAACACGGTCTCGAGGTCGAGCTGATCAAGTCGCAGGGTGGCGCTGCCGGATTGTCGGCCCTCCAGAGCGGCGAGGTGGACCTCGCCTTCTCCAATCCGTTCTCCACGATGCGGGCCATCGACCAGGGCATCGGGCTGAAATGGATAGCCACCGCGTACGAGACGCCGGTAGACGAGACCAACAAGGCGAACTCGGTTGCGGTGAAGAACGGCTCGCCGTTCACGGACGCGAAGTCGCTCGAGGGTAAGAAGATCGGAGTCAACGAGATCGCCGGTATCAACCAAATCGTGACGAGCGAGTGGATGCGGGTCAACGGCGCCGACCCTTCGACCGTCGAATTCGTTGCGCTGCCCTTCGCCGATCTCGGACCGGCGGTGTCGACCGGAAGGATCGACGCAGCACAGATCACCGAGGCGAACATGTTGCCCGAACTCGACCTCGTCTCGCTCGGCAACCCGTACGTCACGGCGGGAGGTGGTGAGCCGTTGGTCTTCTCCGGATACGTCGCCACTGAGAAGACGAGCACCACGAAGCCCGCCGCCCTCGAGGCGTTCCAGGCAGCACTGATCGAATCGGTCGAACAACTCGAAGCCCCCGAGAATCACGAGGAGCGATACGAGGTGCAGTCGGCATCGTGCAAGCAGGATGCCGAGCAGCTGAAGTCTCTGACCGAACCGCCCTACGCCGCGACTGTGAACGTCGCGGCGCTCGACCGGATGGGCGAACTCCTGAAGCGCGAAGGCATTCTCGACAACCCGCCGGCTGCGGAATCCTACGTCGCCGACTTCGCCGTCGTCGCGGAGTAACTGTGCAGAACACACTTCGGAGTAACCCGTGCAGAGCGCGCTGATTGTGAACGGCACGGTTCAGACTGTGTGTACGCGCCCAGGTGACACTCTGCTCGATGTGCTGCGCTCGAACGGACACACAGCGCCCAAAGGCGCGTGTGGAAGAGGTGAGTGCGGTGCGTGCACCGTGCTGGTCGGAGACCGAGCCGTGCTGTCGTGTGTCACGCTCGCCGCGACGGTCACGGCACCGGTTACCACCGCCACGGGGCTCGCCGAGTCCGCCCGCGATTTGCGTGAATCATTCGCGGACTGCGCAGGGTTCCAGTGCGGGTTCTGCACGCCGGGACAGATCGCCCGTGCAGAAGCGGTATTGCGGGAAGCAGCGTTGCAGGAGGCCGGGAACCGGTGTCTGTCGCGCGACGAGATCGCAGCCGCGATGTCCGGGAACATCTGCCGGTGTACGGGATACGTGCAGATCGTAGACGCTGTCCATCGCGTAGCCGCATCGCGCCTGGGGGAGGAGACGTATGAACAATGACTTCGGGACCGGCGTGCAGCACACAGTTGCCGCACGCCCGGCGGTCGGGCGCGTGGTTCGTCCCGTCGATTGGGAAGAGAAGACCTCGGGTACCGCACTGTACGCCGGTGACCTACGGCCGGACGGGATGCTGTACGCGAAGATCGTGCGAGCTACTCGGTCGCACGCGACGATTTCCTCGGTAGATCTGCGGTCGGCATGGAAGGTTCCCGGGGTCCGGGCCGTCGTCGACGCCCGCGATCTTCCCCCCGATTCCCGCTACACCCACAGCGGGGGAGTGTTCGCGGACCGGCCCCCGTTCGCGACTCGCGTGGTGCACTTCTACGGCCAGGAAATCGCTGCCGTCGCCGCCGACAGTCCCGAGGCAGCGGCGGAAGCGGTGCGACGCATCCGGGTGCGGTACCGGAACCATCGTGCGAGCATCACCGTCGACGCTGCTCGGTCCCGTCGCGCACCGTTGCTCCACGATCGGGGAACCCGCTCGAACGTCTCCCTCGAGACGTCCGGCACGTGGGGCGACGAGGCGGTCGCGCGCGCGCACGCCCGGCACGGCGTCTCAGGTGTCTTCGAGTACCCTCGTGTCTCGCACGCGTGCATGGAACCGAACACCACGCTTGCGTGGTGGCACGGCGAACGCCTCGAACTGTGGACCTCGACACAAGCAGCCCATTTCGTAATCCACGAGCTTGCCGCGCTGCTCGGCCTGGAGACCAGCCAAGTAGTGTGCCGCGATGTCGCGGTCGGTGGCAGCTTCGGCTCGAAATCCAAGGTGTCCGAACACGAGATCGCCGCAGCGTTGCTCTCGATGAAGACGGGACGCCCTGTCCTCGTCGAGTTCACCCGCGACGAGGAACTCGCGACTACCAAGCCCCGCCACGGCTTCCGCACAGAGTTGGAGATGCACGCCGACGGGCACGGGCGCATCTGCCGACTCGACGCGCGCATAGACGTCGACAACGGCGCATTCAATCACTACGGGCCGTCGGTGATGAGTGCAGGGGTCAAGGTGCTGGGTTCGATGTACCGCCCGGACGCGGTGACGTGGCGTGCACGGTTGATCGACACAAACCTCACGCCCGGCGGTCAGTTTCGCGGTTACGGTCAGCCCCAAACAGCGCTCGCCTCCGAATGTCTCGTCGATGAGCTCGCCGAGCGTTGCGGCGTCGATCCGCTCGAATTCCGCCGCCGCAACGCCGCCACGCCACAGTCGCAGGCTCTGTCCGGTTCTCGGGTGGGTTCGAATCGCCTTGTCGAGTGCCTCGACGTTGTCGAGCATGAAATCGGTTGGAAGGCAGGCCGAGAAAGTCGGATCGCGTATCGCGGATACGGGGTCGCCGCCGGCATGCACGGAAGTGGGTCCTACGCCTATCCCGGCGGAAACGCCAGTGCTGCCGCGATCGAAGCGACGACGGGTGGGCGGGTAATCGTTAAATTCGGCGGCAGCGATGCCGGCACCGGACAACGCACCATTCTTGCGCAGATCGCCGCGGACACCGTAGGTGTGCCCTTCGAGGTGGTGGATGTCGTCATGACCGACTGGGATGAGGCGCCCCCGGAGATGGGGGCGTGGTCCTCGCGCGGCACACACATGGGTGGTCACGCGGTTATGAAGGCCGCACAACTGTTGGCCGACCGACTTTGGGAACTCGGTGGTGCGCACGGGAGCACCAGGTTCACACCTGATGTGCTCGGCGCACTCGTCGCCCGTGCACCAGAGACACGCGATGGGGTTCTCCGGGTCGAAGCGGACTATGCCGAAAAACTCATGGAGCCGTACTGGACGGGCATCGCCAGCCCTAACATCTCTGCGAGTTATACGTTCGCCGCCCACGCCGCCGAAGTGGAGGTGGACGAGGATACCGGGCAGATCCGCATCCTCGACTACGTCGCGGCGCACGACATGGGGCGCGCAATCAACCCGGCGCTCGTGGACGGCCAGATCATCGGTGGCATCGTGCAGGGTCTCGGCGCTGTGCTCGGCGAGCAACTGGTCTACGAGAACGGACGTCCGGTCAACACGGGCTACGTCCACTACCCGCTACCCCGCTCGACGACCGCTCCGTCGATTCGCGCGTTCCTCGTCGAAGGTCCCGAACCGGCGGGTCCGTTCGACGCCAAGAGCGTGGGAGAGATGGCGATCGTCCCGGTCGCCGCGGCGGTACTCAATGCGGTGTACGACGCCACCGGCATCCGATTCCGGTCGCTGCCGATCACACCGGATGTCGTCCTGTCGGCACTCCGGCAGCGAGACGGTGCACCCGCGCGATCGTTCCGGCTTGCACGGCGACCGTCGCGATGGCAGATCGAGGCGTTCCGCCGTCTGTACCCGTTGGGGTTGCACCACCTGCTGGACCGCGTGGGCACACGATTTGCTCGAGACGTCCGTACCTGCGAGATCGAGGCTCTCGCCGCATCCACCACCGTGAGCGAAGTCACCTCGGAGCTGGAGAGCCGGTCAGTCGGCGACGTCGCCGTCATCGGAGGTGGCACCGACCTGCTCGTCCAACGGGAGCAGCGGTTGACCGCCCCGCGGGTGCTGGTCTCTACCCGTACGGTCGAAGCACTGCGGCGCATCACCAGAGAACCGGACGGCTCGTGGACTGTCGGCGCGGCGGTCACGCTGCGCGAACTCGGGCAGTGGGCACGCGGGGAACTACCGATCCTCGCCGATGTCGTCGACACCATCGCGTCTCCGCAGCTACGTGAAACAGCGACGGTCGGGGGGAATCTCGGACAGGCCAAACGATGTTGGTTCTTCCGCAACGGGTTCGACTGTTACAAGCGTGGGGGAGTCACGTGTCCTTGCTACGCGGTCACCGGGGACCACCGATTCCATCACGCAGCACTCGGTGCTCATCGGTGCCAAGCGGTGACACCTTCCGACCTCGCAACCGTGTTCTCTGCCCTCGATGCCACGATCCGCATCACCGGGCCGGACAGTTCACGCAGCGTATCGATCACCGGCCTGTACTCCGGTCCCGGCGAACTGTCTCTGACCCACGGCGAGATCGCCGAATCGGTGTCCGTCCCGGCAGCAGCCAGCACGGCGATCGGCCACTTCGAGAAGATCCGGCTCTACGACGGTGATTTCGCGACGCTGTCACTTGCGATGGTGGTGGTGACGGACGACGCCGGGAGATGGAGCCGGGCGCGCCTGTGCTTCGGTGCTCTCGGACCCACTCCCTGGCATCCCGAGCAAACGGAAACCGCGTTGCGGGGCACCCGACCGGACGAGGACGACCTCGTCGCACTTCTCGACGATGAACTCTCCCACCACGCGCATCCGTTGCCCGGCAATGCCTGGAAGATCGACGCCGCGGGTGGGCTCGCACGGAAAGCACACCGAAAGGTTCGATGTACATGACGGCACCGACCACCGACCATCCTGCCCGCATCGTGGCGGCGCTCGTCCGCGCGCGCGTGACCGTCGCCGCCTCGCTGCCCGACAGTTGGCTCACCCCGGTCATCGACCGCGTCGACAGCACAGGCACCATCAGGCACGTGCGAGTCACCCGGGAGGACGACGGCGTTGGTGTCTGCGCGGGTGCGGCGCTGATGTCGGCGCGTTCGGTCCTTGTGTGCCAGAACGCAGGAGTGTTGCTGTCCGCCAATGCGCTCGCGGGGTACGGCAATCACCACCAGTTGCCGTTCGTCGTGATCGCCGCGGATCGCGGGCGTGCGGGAGACAACTTCCACTACCAGGCATACAAGCATTCCGCGACGGCCGGCGTCGTCCGGGCCCTCGGCTTGCGGGTACACACCCTCGATACCGAAGATGACCTTGACCTCGTCACGGCGGCGTTCGATGAAGCCGATATGACACGTAGGCCGGTCGTGTTGCTGTGCAGCAAGCGCGCATTGCAGGGAATACCCGCATGAAACGGGCCGACGGAGCCGCTTCACTCGCGGCAGCGCTGGCGGAGGACGCCGTGGTAATCGCCAGCCTGGGCACCTCGGGACGGGCGTGGCGCGACCACGGTGGCGAGAATTTGACGTACTACGCGTCCGACCCGATGGGGACCGCTCCGGCGTTCGCGCTCGGAGCCGCCGTGAGCAGGCCCGACCTGCAATTCGTGCTGCTCGAAGGCGACGGGGACCTCGTGATGAACCTCGGCGTGCTGTTGACGATCGCACGTACCGCCCCGTCAAATCTCCATGTGGTGGTGACTCGCAACGGGTGCTACGAGACAGGCGGTGGGCAGCCGCTGGGGGCGCCGGACGGCGCCGACCTCGCCGCGATGGCCGTGGCCGCCGGGTGGACCCACGCCCGCAACATCCCCGCGGTCACGACCCCCGACGCGTATCGTGATTTCCTCTCGGTATTCCTCGGCATGCCGGGACCAGCGATCGCCGTGGTCGAGATGGAATCGGAGCCGTCACCCTACGGCGGTCCGGGGCAGTACTCGGGCGGCGAAGCACGGTTGCAATTCCAGGAGGCGCTGGCCGCGCGCCACAGCGCAGGATAGCGGAAGTGGTCGCGTCGGAAGACACGCACTAGGGGCTTCGTCGACGTGATAGCGCGTCCCGGTACCGGTTGCGAGGGAACTCCGGGCTGAGGTCCGGGCACCGCATTGGGGTTATCACCCATTTGGGGCCGCTACGAGGACCTCTGGCCTCACAACGGATGATCTCGGCGCGGTGTGGTTACTGCTCGGCGTCGTCGACGAGTGGCGGTGCCTCCGCCGTGTCGCCGGACCCGTTTCACCTAGTCTTGAGTTGCTTCTGCAACTGCGGATTCATCCGGCGCGGCAACATCCTCGAGTGCAGCCTCCAGAACCACGTCGGGTCGTTCTCCTGGCCGGGCGTCCCCGAATGAGGGCGCTCTGGTTCTCGGCCTCGGCTTTGTCCCGTGGCAGGGTAGAAGGACGCATGAGGGCCACCCGGACGGGCGGCCCTCATGCGTCGTTGCTGTCAAATATCAGTCGAGGTAGTCGCGCAGTACCTGCGACCGGGACGGATGCCGCAGCTTCGACATCGTCTTCGACTCGATCTGGCGGATACGCTCGCGGGTCACGCCGTACACCTGCCCGATCTCGTCGAGCGTGCGCGGCTGCCCGTCCGTGAGGCCGAAGCGCAGCCGGACGACGCCGGCCTCGCGCTCGGAGAGGGTCTCGAGGACAGACTGCAGCTGGTCCTGAAGCAGCGTGAACGACACCGCGTCGACGGCGACGACCGCTTCGGAGTCCTCGATGAAGTCGCCGAGCTGGCTGTCGCCCTCGTCGCCGATCGTCTGGTCGAGCGAAATGGGCTCACGCGCGTACTGCTGGATCTCCAGCACCTTCTCGGGCGTGATGTCCATTTCCTTCGCCAGCTCTTCCGGCGTGGGTTCGCGTCCCAGATCCTGGAGGAGTTCGCGCTGGATGCGGCCGAGCTTGTTGATGACCTCGACCATGTGCACCGGGATACGGATAGTGCGGGCCTGGTCGGCCATCGCACGCGTGATCGCCTGCCGGATCCACCACGTGGCGTACGTGGAGAACTTGTAACCCTTGGTGTAGTCGAACTTCTCGACCGCGCGGATGAGACCGAGGTTGCCTTCCTGGATCAGGTCCAGGAACGCCATTCCGCGGCCGGTGTAGCGCTTGGCGAGCGAGACCACGAGTCGCAGGTTCGCCTCGAGGAGGTGGTTCTTCGCGCGGTTGCCGTCGCGGCAGATCCAGTTCATGTCGCGCCGCTGCGCGACGGGCAGCTTTTCGCCCTTCTCGGCGAGCTGTTGCAGACGGTAGACGGCGTAGAGGCCTGCCTCGATCCGCTTGGCGAGCTCGACTTCTTCCTCGGCGTTGAGCAGGGCGACCTTGCCGATCTGCTTCAGGTACGCGCGCACCGAGTCGGCAGAGGCGGTGAGTTCGGCATCCTTACGGGCCTGACGAAGCGCCTCGGACTCCTCTTCGTCCCAGACGAAGTCACCGGACGCCTTGTCCTTCTCGGTGGGCTCTTCCTCTTCCACCACGACATCCTCGGTGGTGGCGAGTTCTCCCTCGGAGATCTCGAGGTCGGCGAGATCGGCAACGCTGGTCGCGTCGAACTCTTCCTCGCCAGCCGCTCCGGCGGCCTTCTTCGCTGCGGCCTTCTTGGCGGGAGCCTTTTTGGCTGCGGCCTTCTTGGCAGGAGCTTTCTTCGCTGCGGCCTTCTTGGCGGGAGCCTTCTTTGCTGCGGCCTTCTTCGCTGGCGACTTGGCGCTCGGCGCGGTATCCGCGGCGGTGCCGTCAGCGTCGGCGGCGGCGCCCGAGGCGCCTGCAACGGGTGCGGATTCGTTCTCTGAATCAGCGGTGTGGATGTCGGTGGCTGCCACGTACGCCCTTTCGTGACGAGGTAGTGCGGCGTCGCGCCAGAGGTGTTCCGGCGGAGAGGTCTGTCGGGATCAGGCCGGTTCCGGCCGGCTGAGGACCATTGTAACGATTCCGTCCGGGGAGGATGAGCGCGACTCAGGGTGTTACGCCGGTTTTCGCTGCGTATGCGGCTCCGACGATCCCCGCCGCGTTGCGCAGTTCGGCGGGAACGACCGGAGTTCGGTTGGTCAGGAGCGGGATCCACTTGTGATGTTTACGGCTGATCCCGCCTCCCGCGATGAACAGGTCCGGCCACAGCAGCGCTTCGTAGTGCTCGAGAACGCGGGAGACTTCCTTGGCCCACTGCTTGTACGACAGACCGAGCTTGTCCTTGACCGAGGACGCCGCGATGTGTTCGGCCTCGCGCCCGCCGATCTCCATGTGGCCGAATTCGGTGTTGGGGAGAAGGACGCCGTTGTGCAGCACGGCCGAGCCGATGCCCGTACCGAAGGTGAGCAGGATGACCACTCCGTCGGTGTCCTTCGCCGCGCCGAAGCGATCTTCGGCGATCCCGGCAGCATCGGCGTCGTTGAGGATGGACACGTCCTGCCGTCCGAGTGCGCCCGTGAACAGTTCGTGCGCATCGGTGCCGATCCAGGACGAGTCGATGTTGGCGGCGGTGCGCACGACTCCCCCCATCAGGACCGACGGCAGGGTGACACCCACCGGACCGGACCATCCGGCCTGGTCCGCGATTTCGGCAACCGTCGCGGCGACCGAATCCGGTGTCGACGGCTGCGGAGTGAGGATCTTGATGCGTTCACCGACGAGTTCCCCGGTGTCGAGGTCCACCACCGCACCCTTGATGCCACTGCCTCCGACGTCGACACCGAACCCCAGGTTCGACGACTGCACCGATTTCGACGAAACCGTCGGGGTGTCCTGGGTCATCACGTGTTCCTCTCGCTCGGATCGGCCCGGGGGAATCCGGACTGCGCCTGTGTCGCAACGATAGTGTGGTCCGTCGCGGCGCGGGGTCGCGAACCGGTGCATCTCCGTTTCCGCGGGCCGCAAGTGGTGCGCTGGTGTCCTGCGTGCGGGTGTGTTCGGATGAGGAGATGCCTGCCGAGCGAAACGCCACCCCATCGGAATTGTCCGCCCTGCGCGAGGTGGCCGTCACGGTTGCCCGGGAGGCCGCCGACCATGTCCGGGCCCGTCGCGGTGAACTCTTCGGCCCGCCCGGATCCGACGGCACCGATTCGGTCCGCACGAAATCCACGCATACCGATCCCGTCACCGTGGCGGACACCGAGAGCGAGGACCTGATCCGTGCCCGCTTGCGCGAGCTGCGACCCGGGGACGCGTTTCTCGGCGAGGAGAGCGGGAGCAGCGAGGTGGCCGGCACGGGGGAGACCGGAGTGTGCTGGGTGGTGGATCCGATCGACGGCACCGTCAACTTCGTCTACGGCATCCCGGCGTCCGCCGTCTCGGTCGCCGCGCAGGTGGACGGCCGATCGATCGCGGGGGCGGTCGTCGACATCACGTCCGGCGACACGTACTCGGCTGCCCTGGGCGCGGGCGCGACCCTCACCGACGCGCGCGGCACGGAGACGCCGCTGCGATGCAACCCGGTGACCGACCTGGGGATGTCGCTCGTGGCGACGGGCTTCTCCTACACTCCGGGCCGGCGCGCTCATCAGGGCGCGATAGTCGCAGCGCTCCTGCCGCGGGTCCGCGACATCCGGCGGATCGGCGCCGCAGCGCTCGACCTGTGCATGGTGGCCGCGGGTCGTGTGGACGCGCACTACGAGCACGGCCTCAATCCGTGGGACTGGGCGGCGGGTGCGCTCGTCGCGGCCGAGGCGGGCGCGACGGTACGGGTGCCCGAGGGTTTCGGCGACGCCGGAGAGATCACCGTCGCGGCGGCGCCGGGTATTGCGGTCGCTTTCAACGAGTTACTCGCCGAATTAGGCGCAAATGACGCCGCGCCGAATTGAGTATTCCGCCCGGTTCACCCGAATATGCTTTGTGTCGCGTCACGTCGAAATAGTGAGCGGCGTCCCCTTTTGCACTCGAAGTGAAAAAGTAATCAGCAACGGGCGTCGCGCGCGGCGGTGAGAAGGTCGATGTCGAGGGGCGCCGAACCCTCTCCGGCCGGGACCTCGCGGAGGGTCCGCAGGACCTCTTCCGCGTCCGCCGAGGGGGAGAGGTCCTTGAAGTACGTCCCGAGGGCGAAGTCGACGGTGTCGTCCCCGCGCTCGTCCAGGACCAGCTCGGCGCACGGTGCGAGCAGCCAGACCGCGCTCGCGGCGGCCTTACCGGACTCGCCGAACCGGATCTGTCCCTGGCACTGCATGTTCTGATCCAGGTACACGGGGTCGTTGCCGGCCTGAACATCAGGCGCGCTGGCGAAGCCGTAGTCGCTCAGCTGCGCAGCGACGTGTGTCGCCTGGCCACGCTCGCCGTTGGCGTTGAACACGCGAACACGGGTGGCAGCGAGGGGCGCGGGCTCGACGTCGAGCAGAGTGGACCGATCGACGACGTCTCCGAGCGGGGCGGGCTCGGCGCCGTCCGGACCTGATGCGCCGAGGGCCGGAGCGTTGCATGCGACGGTGGTGGTCACCGGTTCGACCGAACTGAACACCGAGGTCCAGACGACGATGGTCGCGACCGCAAGGACCGCCGCGGCGATCGCTGCCGGGAGTGTCCGGCGGTGACGGAACGGCCGGCCGCGCTTGTCGGTAGCGGTGCCTTGGGTGATCAGGGAAACCACGCCGCCCTGCCTCTCGTGTTCGTGCCGGTGATGGTGCGCACTCACTCTAGAGGGCGGCGCCTTCGGAAGGTGGAGGCCTCCGGAGGTGTCTGCCTTCGCGGGGAGGGAATGCCACGGGTTCCTGTGGTGTTGGTGACAATTGCTCGACAATTCCGGGCGGGCGGCGAAATTGATTGCATATTTCGGGTCCGCGTCGGCTATTGTTCGGCGGCCCGAGTCGTAGGAGTTGCACGACGCGGGTTCGAATGCACGTATTCGGGTATGTCCGGTGTTCCGGACTTATCCCAGGGAACTTCATGACACCGTCGAGCGTTGCCTTGGCCGGGAGCACCTTCGGTGCTTCTGCTGAGCGCCCGCACGAAGATTAGAAGGTAAGAGGACATGGCGACTGACTACGACGCACCGCGGCGGACCGAAAGTGACGAGGTGTCGGAGGATTCACTGGAGGAACTGAAGGCGCGGCGCAACGAAGCGCAGTCCGCTGTGGTGGACGTCGACGAATCGGATACCGCCGAGTCTTTCGAGTTGCCCGGTGCCGATCTGTCCGGCGAAGAGCTGTCGGTGCGCGTCGTGCCCAAGCAGGCCGACGAGTTCACGTGCTCGAGCTGCTTCCTGGTGCACCACCGCAGCCGACTGGCAACCGAGGAGAACGGCGTCCTGATCTGCCGCGACTGCGCAGCATGAGATCGCCCCGCGACTGCGCAGCCTGAGATCGCCCCGCGACTGCGCAGCCTGAGGTCGCCCCGCGGCCGCTCGGCATGACCATGCCGCGCGGCCACTCCGTGTGACGACCTCAGGGCGCTGCGGCGACCGGGTGGTTGCGACCTGATGGTTGCTTCCCGCGGGTGCTCCCTGTGGCTACTTTCCTGTGGAAACGTCGCAGCCCAACGCTTCGAGCAACTCGGCGGGACGCCGGGTACTGATCAGCCAGTAGGGCGTCGGGTCGTCGGGATCGTCGAGTACAACCATCGCCATCGTCCCGACCCACGGCCGGTGCTGGACGAATGCGGCCGGATCGAGCTGGCGGCCGAGCGCAGCGCTCTTCGCCGACGCCGGAACCACCACACCGCGTGAGATGACCTCCACCGGTAGATGTGCGCGTCCCACGACCAGCTCCCCGTCGACCACTTCGACCTTGCTGCGAGAGAGCCAGATCAGAGCCCAGATCGGGAAGGGCAGCAGCAGCACGTACGGCAGCCACGCGTAGAGGCCCGGCGCTCCCATATGGAGTTCCGCCGCGAGCAACGCAGCGATGCCGAGCCCGATGGGCCACCACCACCACGGCACCCACATCTGTTCGGAGAAGGTCGGGGTGCCGGTGGTCCGGCCGGGAGTCGCTCCGGAGCGAGAGGATCGAGACACAGGCCCAGGATAGTCGCCCGTATCGGACGGCCTCGCGCCCGCAGCGGGGGACAGGCATCCGCAGAGTAACCTCGGTCCACGTGACCGACCTTCCGCGCATCCCGCTGCGTCGCCTCGACCCCGGGATCCCTGTGCCCACCCGTGCTCACCCCGGTGACGCAGGTGTCGACCTGTGCACGACCGCCGACCTGACTCTCCAACCGGGCCAGCGAGCTCTCGTGGGGACCGGCATCTCTGTTGCCCTGCCGATCGGTACCGTCGGGCTCATCCATCCGCGGTCCGGACTCGCAGCGAAGTTCGGTCTGTCGGTGGTGAACACCCCCGGGACGGTCGACGCCGGATACCGTGGAGAGATCAAGGTGTGCCTGATCAACCACGACACCGAAAACGCCGTCGAGCTGCGCCGCGGTGACCGGATCGCCCAGTTGCTGGTCCAACGCGTCGAACTCGCCGAGTTCGTGGAGGTCGACGAACTCGACGACACCGCACGCGGAAGCGGCGGATACGGATCGAGCGGCGGACACGCCGGTCTCGTGAAGGAAGGTTCCTGACATGTTCGGACGTCGCAAGAATCGTGGACCGGATACCGGTGCCGATCGCGCTGAGCAGTCCTACGCGGACGACGGCAGCTTCGATGATGCCGGGTACGACGAGGCCGGTTACGACGAGGGCGGTTACGGCACTGGCGCGTACGACGAGGCGGGATACGACCACGCGACCGGTGCCGCCGGCGACGAAGGGCCCTTCGACATCACCGAGATCGACGAAGAGGACCTCACCGGTTCCCGTCTCGATCTCGGCTCCGTGCTGGTGCCCCTCCCGCAGGGAAGCCAGATCCAGGTCGAGATGGCGCAGAACGGTGCGCCGCAGAACGTTCACCTCGTCACCCGGTACGGGCGGATCACCGTCTCGGCGTACGCGGCGCCGAAGTCGCCGGGTCAGTGGCGCGAGGTCGCTGCGGAACTGTCCGAGACCCTGCGCAACGACAACGCGACCGTGAGTATGGAATCCGGTCCGTGGGGTAGGGAACTGCACGGTGTGACGCCGAACGCGGACCTCCGGTTCATCGGTGTGGACGGCCCTCGCTGGATGATTCGGTGTGTTGTCGCCGGTCCGGCCGGAAACGCCGGCGGGGATTCGGAACTGGTAGCACTCGCGCGATCCGTCGTCGCGGGGACTGTGGTGCGACGAGGAGCAGAGCCGTATCCGGTGCGCACGCCGTTGCCCGTCGTCCTTCCCGAAGCACTCGCGCAGCAGCTCGCTGCGGCAGCGCAGCAACAAGCCGCGGCGCGACAGCAACCCGCTCAGCAGCAACCCGTTCAGCAGGGAGCCGCCCCACAGCAGCAACGCGGTCCGCAAGGCGCCCCGGCTGCGCCTCCGGCGCCGCGTCAGGGTGGACCCGCACCGCAGGCGCGCGCAGGAACGAACCCGCCGCCGCCGAGCACGCGGCAGCCGCAGCCGCCTCGCCGCGGCGAGTCCGGCTCCGCTATGCAGCAGCTGGGCTTCTAGCCCGTACCGCCGGTCCGGTCCTCACGCGGGGCCGGGCCGGCGCACGCCTGGTCGAGCGCCGTCAGGCACATCGTGCCGAGCCGGCCCGGATCCGCGCCGATGTCGGCCAGTCGGAGGCTCCCCAGCGCGGCACGCGGAATCTCCCGCGCCCATTGCTCCGCCGTCTCGAACGGATGGACCGCATCGTCGACGGCCGCAGCGATCCCGACCGGCACCTCGAGAGCGCGCAGCCTGTCCACGTCGAGCGCGTGCATACCGGCGGCTTCCTCGAGCGCCGACGGCAGGTCGGGCCACTGAGCCTTCCAGGATCGGGTCAGCTCTGTGGCAAGCCAGGAAGGACTCGACGCCGCCATCGCGGCCGTCACCGCGTCCAAACCGTGAGCACGGAGTTCCGACGCAGTCCATCGCGCGCTCGCCGCGGCAGGCGCCGCGGCAGGATCGCCGGTCCACGCAGGCAGGGCCGCGAGCACTCCCGCAGCGAGATCCGGATGCTCCGCCGCCCACTGCAGGGCGACCGCGGCCCCGATCGACACTCCACCGACCAGGATCGGGCCGCTGCGCGCGGCAGCATCCATGGCGCGGACGTAGCTGCGCACGACTCCCCGAGGGTCGGGATCGACCGCCACGACGTCGATTCCCCGGGAACGCAGCGCGCCCCGGAAGACGCGGTCGACGAAGTTCGCATCCGAGCCGGTGCCGGGCAGAACGACGGCGACGGTGACAGTGCTGAGATCGAGGGTGGGGGGCACAGTGCGGGGCATGTCACAATCCTGCCGAATGCTCGAAACCGGACCACAACTCGGTGTGCTTGTGCTTGCCCGGAATCGGTCTACAGTGGCGGTCGAACGACAACTTCGGGCACGCACATGTGCCCACCGTGTACAGGAGCGC
The DNA here is from genome assembly GCF_042730335.1 of Rhodococcus sp. NPDC060084. Lineage (NCBI taxonomy): Bacteria > Bacillati > Actinomycetota > Actinomycetes > Mycobacteriales > Nocardiaceae > Rhodococcus > Rhodococcus sp. NPDC060084. Next base: position 36,937 of record NZ_JBHWWX010000024.1, on the reverse strand, counting down.
GCCATGCCACCCGCCGCGGCCGGTTACCTACGCCGGCTCACTCGTCGGTTGACCGAGGATCTCGAGGAACTCGACGCAGAAGAGATGGCCGAGTCGTCTCATTCGACCGGCGCGCTTCCCGTCGTCAAGTGCACCCGCGGCCAGGAAGTGACCATGTTCGGCCGGCTCCGCAGCGTGGAGTCGTGCTCGAAAGCAGCCGCCCCGACAGTGCAGGCGGAGTTGTTCGACGGCACCGACTCCATCCTTCTGGTCTGGATCGGACGCCGCCGTATCCCGGGTATAGAAACCGGCAAGACCCTGCTCGTACGGGGACGAGTCGGTGAACGCGACGGGCGACGGGTGATCTACAACCCCTACTACGAATTGCGCGGCCCGGCCTGACCGGGCGCGGACCGTGAGGCGCGAAGGGGCTCCGCACGTCCGCGACCGGGGTAGCCCCGGGAATATGGCACTCTCGTAGGAGTGAGCGACATCAGGCAGCAGACGATGCTGGAACAACTCGGTGGCATCAGCGGGTTGGTGTATTCGACGCTGCCCGTCCTGGTGTTCGTGCCGGTGAACAGTTGGTGGGGCCTGACGGCCGCGATCTGGGCGGCCGTGGCTGTCGCCTGCGGTGTCCTGGCGTGGCGGCTGATTCGAGGCACCCCTATTCAGCCCGCGATCTCGGGTTTCATCGGCGTCGCGGTGTGCGCGTTCATCGCGTATCGCACCGGTGATGCCAAGGGGTACTTCCTCTTCGGGATCTACGCCAGCCTGATCTACGGCGGAGCATTCGTCGTATCGGTGCTGGTCCGCAGGCCGCTCGTGGGCGTGGTCTGGGGGATGCTGAACGGGCAGGGCTCACGGTGGCGGTCGCACAAGGACGCCGTCCGTGCGTACGACATCGCGACCGTCGCGTGGGCACTGGTGTTCCTGGCGCGCTATCTGGTCCAGAACCACCTCTACGACGCCGACGAAACCGGCTGGCTGGCCGTGGCCCGCATCGGAATGGGCTGGCCGCTCACCGGCCTGGTGTTGCTGGTGACCTTGTGGGCGGTACGCAAAGCCGACCGTCTCGTCGAGCCGGCTCCCGAGGCCGCCGAAGCCGAGGAACCGGGGGAGACCCCGATTCCTCCCTCGGGCCGCCACCGCGAGGTGTGACGTCGCCCGGACGAGACAGCGCTACAACGCGCGGTGTTCTCCGTCGGCCAACGCCGGACCGCGCGAACCGTCCTTGAGCATGACGCCCGAGGCGCCGAGCCGCCGCGCACCGTCCACGAGTGCAGCAATCACCCGCGCGGCCCCCTCACATGTCATCCCGCCGGGCGGATGGATGTTCGACACACAGTTCCGCTCGGAGTCGCGGCGCCCCGGCTCGGGGTGATGCGTGAGGTAGACGCCGATACTGTCGGCGCTCGACAGTCCGGGGCGCTCACCGATGAGCACCAGCATGGTCGTGACGCCGAGCTGTGCGCCGATGTGGTCGCCGAGTGCGACCCGCGCCTGCGTGGCGATCACGGGCGGCGCGAAAGTCGACCCGGGAAGCGCACGCACGATCGCTGCGACGAGCGCGGGGCCGTGGGCCAGGAGCGCGGTCGACGACAGGCCGTCGCACAGAGCGATCCCCATGTCGGCACCGCTGTGGGGAAGTGCGGTCCCGTCCTCGGGCCGGCGTCCCAGGTCGGGGCGGCGGAGATAGACGTCCCGGGTGGCGGCCGCGCTGCGCACCGTCAGAGGCGCACCGAGACGCGGGCGTCCGGGCAGATCATCGAATTCGAGCGCCTCCAGCTGCTGTGCGAGGGACTCCACGTCGAGAGGTGCATGAACGGCATCGCGGGCCGCCGCATGCGCCGCGACGAACTCGAGGTGCCGCCGCGTGGGCAAGCCGTTGCCGGCCCGTCCCAGTCCGATGCGGGCCTGCGTGTGGCGCCGAAGTGCCTCCCACGCGTCCGTCACAGCGCCCCTCCGAGTGCTCGCAGCGGCGAGGCCGCCATATCGACGGGCAGGATGCGCCCGGAATCGTCGGCCAAGCCCTGTGCCCGCAGCCATTCCTCGAATTCGGGGCTGGGCCGCAGACCCATGACCTCCCGCGCATACAGCGCGTCGTGGAACGAGAGCGACTGGTAGCCGAGCATGACGTCATCCGCTCCCGGCACCGTGATGACGAACGCGGTGCCCGCGACGCCCAGCAACGTGAGCAGGGTGTCCATGTCGTCCTGGTCGGCCTCGGCGTGATTGGTGTAGCAGACGTCGACTCCCATGGGCAGGCCGAGGAGCTTGCCGCAGAACTGGTCCTCGAGCCCTGCCCTGATGATCTGTTTGCCGTCGTAGAGGTACTCGGGTCCGATGAAACCGACGACGGTGTTGACCAGGAGAGGATCGAGCTCACGCGCCACCGCGTACGCGCGGGCCTCCAAGGTCTGCTGATCCACTGGGCGTCCGCCGGCGCCCAGGTGTGTGCCCGACGAGAGCGCCGAGCCCTGACCGGTCTCCAGATACATCACGTTCTCGCCGACCGTTCCGCGGCGCAGCGCCCGCGCCGCCTCGTTGCCTTCACGCAGGAGGGCGAGATCGACTCCGAATCCGCGGTTGGCGCCTTCGGTGCCCGCGACCGACTGGAAGACCAGATCGACCGGCGCGCCCTGCGCCACCAGGTCGATGGTCGTCGTGATGTGGGTGAGTACACACGACTGGACCGGGATGGAGAACCGCTGCCGGATGTCGTCGAGCAACCGCAGGAGGTCGCCCACCGCGCGCGGGGAGTCGCTCGCGGGGTTGATGCCGACCACCGCGTCACCGCATCCCATCAGCAGGCCGTCGAGCACCGCCGCCGCGACACCGTGCGGGTCGTCGAGCGGATGGTTCGGTTGCAACCGGGTCGACAGTCGTCCCGGGAGGCCGATGGTGGTGCGGAAGGCACTCGTGACGGTCGCTGCCCGCGAGACCGCGATCAGGTCCTGGTTGCGCATGATCTTGCTCACCGCCGCGACCATCTCCGGGGTCAGCCCCGGCGCGAGTGCCCGCAGCGCGGGGGCAGGGTCCGGCTGCGCCGCGACGGTGAGCAGGTGGTCGCGGAAGCCGCCGACCGTCAGATGCGCGACGGGCGCACACGCGTCGGCGTCATGGGAGTCGATGATCAGACGGGTTACCTCGTCGGTGTCGTACGGAACGATCGCCTCGGTGAGAAATGCCGACAGCGGCACGTCCGCGAGCGCCCACTGAGCCGCCGCACGCTCGGCGTCGGAATGCGCGGCGCACCCGGCGAGTTCGTCGCCCGACCGCCGCGGCGACGCTTTCGCCAGGAGATCCACGAGACCCTGGAATTCGTATGCGACACCGGCGATCTGCTGCCGATACACGGTCATGGTTCGGTCACCTCCGAAGTCCCTCGGTCACGCCTCGGCGGCATGGTCGGCACAGCGTACCGAGGTGCGCCGTGCAGCGCCGGTCGGGTGAGGGCCGGAACCGGGACCAGGCACGGGAATCGTCCCGGGGTCCCGGCGGAGTGGGAGGCTAGACGCCGACGGCCGCGCGCAACTCGTCTTCGACATCCTGCGCAGCGACGAACAGCAGTTCGTCTCCCCCCTCGAGTGGGTCGTCGGGTTGCGGCACGATGACTCGTTCACCGCGAAGAATCGTCACCAGCGCGACGTCCCGCGGCAACTGCAGCTTGCGCACCGGCTTGCCTGCGAGCGCGGTGGTGTCGGGCAAGGTGATTTCGACGAGGTTCGCACCCCTTCGCAATGTCATCAATCGCACCAGATCGCCCACGGTGACGGCCTCCTCGACCAGCGCCGCGAGCATGCGAGGGGTCGACACCGCCACGTCGACCCCCCACGACTCGTCGAACAGCCATTCGTTGCGGGGGTCGTTGACGCGGGCCACGACGCGCGGCACCCCGAACTCGGTGGTGGCGAGAAGGCTCAGCACGAGGTTGACCTTGTCGTCGCCGGTCGCTGCGATCACCACATCGTAGTTTTCGAGACCGGCAGCCTCGAGCAGACTGAGCTCGCACGCGTCGGCGTGCACCCACTCGGCCTCCGGCACGGCAGCGGGTTCGACGTGGTCGAGTTTGCGCTCGAGCAGCATGACCTCGTGGTTGTTGCGCACGAGTTCGCGGGCGATCGACCGTCCCACGGCTCCCGCGCCTGCGATGGCGACCTTCATCGACGGATCCTCTCGGTTGACGGGGTCATCGTGCTCAGTTGTCTTCCGCCGGAGGGTTCTCGGCCAGTGCGATCGCCTCGGCCGCAGAACCGGAAACGGCAGCGATGTAGACCAGATCGTCTGCCTGGATCACGGTCCTGCGATCCGGCAGCAGGCCGGTGCCGAACCTGATGAGGAACGCGACGCGGGAACCGGTCGCTTCCTCGAGTTCGGTCACGCGCCGACCTACCCAGCCTTCGTGGACGTCGACGCCGGCCACTGCGACCGAGCCGGTCGGATCCCGCCACCGCGTCGCCTCGCTGTCGTGGGTGAGCGCGTGCAGGAACCGGTCCGTGGTCCACGGCACGGTGGCGACGGTGGGGATGCCGAGGCGCTCGTAGGCGGCCGCGCGCTTCGCGTCGTAGATCCGCGCGACCACACGATCGACCCCGAAGATCTCGCGGGCCACACGCGCCGAGATGATGTTCGAGTTGTCACCCGACGACACCGCGGCGAACGCGTCGGCCTGCTCGATGCCGGCCCGGATCAGCACGTCCCGATCGAATCCCATCCCCACGACCGTGTGGCCGGGAAAATCCGGTCCCAGCCGCAGGAATGCGCTCGGGTCCCGGTCGACGACCGCCACCTCGTTGCCGAGTCGCACGAGCGCGGTGGCCACGGACGAACCCACCCGGCCACACCCCATCACCACCACGTACACCGTGGACACTCCGTTTCGTCGATCGTCGAGGAGGCGACCACGGTCGGTGGTCGCCGAACGGAACCGTACCGCCCGGCGGTCGGGCGCGCGGTCGGACTCGGCGAAGCGTCGGTGGCGTGCGGAAACGGACACCGGCGTCCGATGCAGTGTTCCACCAGGCGGACGGCTTAGGCTTTGCAGGTGTCCAAGCTTTCCACCGCCACGAAACGGCTCCTGCTGGGTCGCCCGTTCCGCAGCGATACTCTCGGGCACGATCTGCTGCCCAAGCGGATAGCCCTGCCCGTATTCGCCTCCGACGCATTGTCCTCGGTGGCATACGCGCCGGAGGAGATCTTCCTCGTCCTGTCCATCGCCGGCTTGTCCGCATACGCGTTCTCGCCGTGGATCGGCCTCGCAGTCGCCGCCGTTCTCGTGATCGTCGTGGCGAGTTACCGGCAGAATGTGCGCGCCTACCCCTCGGGCGGCGGCGACTACGAGATCGCGACGAAAAATCTCGGGGCCACCGCAGGTCTGACGGTCGGCAGCGCCCTCATGGTCGACTACGTGCTCACCGTCGCGGTGTCGTTGTCGTCGGCCGCGGCGAACATCGGTTCGGCGGTGCCCTTCGTCGCGCAGCACAAGGTGCTCTTCGCTATCGCCGCCATCGCGATACTCGCCGCGGTGAACCTGCGGGGGCTACGGGAGGCGGGCAAGGCCATTGCCTTCCCGACGTACGCGTTCGTGGCCTGCATGCTCGCGATGCTCGGGTGGGGGCTGGTTCAGATCTTCGTCCTGGGGGAGGACCTGCGAGCGGAATCGGCGGAGTTCGAGCTTGTCGCCGAGCAGACGGACCTCACCGCGATCGCCTTCATCTTCCTTCTCGCGCGGGCCTTCTCGTCGGGCTGCGCGGCACTGACGGGTGTCGAAGCGATCAGCACCGGGGTACCGGCTTTCCGTAAGCCCAGGGCCCGGAACGCCGCGACCACACTGTTCATGCTCGGAGCGATCGCCGTGACGCTGTTCCTCGGGGTGGTGTTCCTCGCCCAGCGTCTGGGCGTGGTGGTGGCCGAGAATCCGGCGACCCAGCTCCGGGGTGCCCCCGAGGGATACGAGCAGAAAACCCTCGTCGCGCAGCTGGCCCAGACGATCTTCAGCGACGTTCCGGCGGCGTTCTTCCTGATGGCGGTCGTGACGGCGGTGATCCTCGTGCTCGCCGCGAACACCGCCTACAACGGGTTCCCCGTGCTCGCCTCGGTACTCGCACAGAATCGGTACCTCCCGCGTCAGCTGCACACCCGCGGCGATCGCCTCGCGTTCAGCAACGGCATTGTGTTCCTGTCCGGTCTGGCCATCGTGTTCGTGTGGGTCTTCGACGCAGAAGTGACCAAGCTCATCCAGCTCTACATCGTCGGCGTGTTCGTCGCCTTCAGTCTCGGACAGGCCGGAATGGTCCGGCACTGGACCCGATTCCTTGCCACCGAGACGGACCCGGCGAGCCGGGGCCGGATGCAGCGTTCACGGTCAGTCAACGTCATCGGCTTCGTGGCGACCACGGCCGTGCTGCTGATCGTGCTCGTCACGAAGTTCACCGCGGGCGCGTGGATCGCGGTCGCGACGATGGTGGTGATCTTCGGTGTGATGAAGGCGATACGTCGTCATTACGACACCATCGCGGCCGAACTCGAAGGTGCGGAGTGGGACGGTGTTCTGCCCAGCCGGACCCACTCGATCGTGCTCGTGTCGACCCTCCACCTGCCGACATTGCGCGCCCTGGCGTACGCGCGGGCGACCCGGCCCGACACTCTCGAAGCGATCACCGTGAACGTCGACGAGGAGGACACCCGCAAGCTGGTCCGGGAATGGGAGCGCAGCGACCTCACCATTCCGCTGAAGGTCGTCGAGTCGCCGTATCGTGAGATCACCAGGCCCGTGCTCGACTACGTCCGGCGTGTCCGGCGTGACTCGCCGCGTGACGTCGTGACGGTGTTCATCCCGGAGTACGTGGTGGGTCACTGGTGGGAGCAGATCCTGCACAACCAGAGTGCGCTACGTCTCAAAAGCCGTCTCCTCTTCCAACCCGGGGTGATGGTCACGAGCGTGCCCTGGCAGCTGCGCTCGTCGGCAGCGGTGGGACGAGAACGGATCGATTCGGCGCCCGGAGCGGTGCGCCGGGGTCTCGACAAGGAGGAACAGCAGTGAGTCGGCAGGAACGACAGGGCACGCGCACGGATTGGTCCGGACGCCGGGTAGAGGTGATCTTGGGTAACCCCGCGCACGGCGGTTTCTGCGTCGCCCGGTTCGAAGGCCGGGTGATCTTCGTCCGCCACGGCCTTCCGGGGGAGCGGGTGTTCGCGTCGATCACCGAGGACCGCGGCGGCTCGTTCTGTTTCGCCGACGCGGTGGAGATCCTGGAAGCCTCCGAGGATCGGGTCGATCCGCTGTGCCCGGTGTCCGGGCCGGGCGGTGCGGGCTGCTGCGACATGTCACACGCTTCCGTGCCCGCGCAGCGCCGCTTTGCCGCCGCGGTGGTGAGCGAACAGCTGCGGAGACTCGGCGGTGTCGAGCGCGACATCACCGTCGAGGAAATCCCGGGCGGGTCGCCGAACGGCACCTTGTGGCGGACCCGTGTCCGGCTCGCGGTCGACGCCGCGGGCAGCCCCGGGTACCGGCGGTACCACAGCAACGACGTCGTTCCCGAGCTTGCGTGCCCACAGATAGACGCCGCCGCCTACCGGGGTTTGCCGGACCAGGTGTGGCGTCCCGGCGCCGAACTGCAGGTGGTGCTGGATGCGAACGGCGACCGGCACATCGTCGAGATCGCACCTCCCGTGATTTCGGGTACCGGTCACAAGAGCCCCGGCCGCCGCGGCGCCGCCGCGCGCCGGGCTGCGACGAGTGCGCCTCGCGCGGAGAAGGTCGTCGAGGGATCGGGACGACCCGTCGAACGGGTCGGCGATCGCGAGTGGACCGTCGCGGCAACCGGTTTCTGGCAGGCCCATCGAGGGGCGCCGACCACGTACTCGGGGGTCGTCGCGGAGTGGGCGCAGGCATCGGAGGGAAGCACCGTCTGGGACCTGTACGGCGGAGTCGGTGTCTTCGCCGCCTCGCTCGCCGGACAGGTGGGAAGCCGGGGGAGTGTGATCTCCGTGGAGTCGTCGCGGACCGCTGTGGAGGACGGTACGGCTGCGCTGGCGGACCTGGACCAGATCTCGTTCCGGCACGGACGCGTGGAGCGCCTCGTCGGCGAGCTTCCGGCTCCGGAGGTCGTCGTGCTCGACCCGCCGCGCGCCGGTGCGGGCAAGGAGGTCGTGAGTGCCATCGCGGAGGCGGGGCCCCGCCGGGTCATCCACCTCGGATGCGACCCCGCGGCATTCGGCCGTGACGTGGGCCTGTACCGCGCACAGGGTTTCGAGCTCGCCGAAGTCCGCGCGTTCGCGGCGTTCCCGTCGACTCATCACGTGGAGTGCCTCGCGCTGTTCACCCGGTGAGCAGGGTCTCCTGAGCGGCCGGTGACGCCGCTGGGAGGTTCGTCCGTTTCGTGAAGTATTTGGTTACAGCAAGCAACTATATGTTATAGTTGCATGTCGTAACCAAATACTTTTCTTCGGAGGTTTTCGTGCCGGTTCGGACCGAGACGGCGCACGAACTCGTGGACGCCATCTTTCTGCTGGGTAGAACGATGCGCTCGGCGCTCGCGCACAACGAGACCGCAGTGCTTCCCAACACGCTCGTCGGGGTGCTGATCCTCCTCGCGAGAGCGGGGGAGTGCCGACCCAGCGAACTCGCCGCGGAGATGTGCGTCAGTCAGTCCTCGCTCAGCCGGCAGATCGGTGAACTCGTCGAACGGGGGCTCGTCGAAAGACGCCCGGACCCCGGTGACCGGCGAGCACACACCCTCCGATGTACGCGGAAGGGACTGGACGTTCTCGAGTCGGTCCGCGAACTGCGCACCGAGCGATTGTCCGCCGAACTCGCCGACTGGGATCAGCAGCAGGTCGACGACGCGATCGCAGTTCTCCGCCGGCTCAACGCTTCATTGCTTCCGATAGCTACCGCCACCGCCCAAAGGACTTCTTCATGACCACCACCGACTCCAGGCACGGCGCTTTTCCGCCAGGTCCTGAGGCAGAGGCCGATGCGCCGATGACGCACCGCGAGATCCTCGTCGTTCTTTCCGGTCTGCTCGCCGCGCTCTTCACCGCGCTGCTGAGCAGCACGATCGTGTCGACGGCGCTGCCCACGATCATCGCCGACCTGAACGGGACCCAGACCCAGTACGCCTGGGTGATCACCACCGCCCTGCTCGCGAACGCGGCATCCACCCCGATCTGGGGCAAGTTCGCCGATCTGTTCAACAAGAAACTCCTGGTACAGCTGTCGATCCTGGTCTTCGTGGTCGGGTCGGTGCTCGCCGGCGTCGCGCACAACGTGCCGATCCTGCTGGCTGCTCGTGTGGTGCAGGGCATCGGCATGGGCGGTCTGACCGCCCTCGTGGTGGCGATCATCGGCAGCATCATCCCGCCCCGCGAGCGCGGTCGCTACTCCGGATACATGGGCGCGGTCATGGCCGTCGCGATGTCGGGCGGTCCCGTCCTCGGCGGCGTCATCGTCGACACCCTCGGCTGGCGCTGGTGCTTCTACGTCTGTGTACCGATCGCCGTCGTGGCTCTCGTCCTGCTCCAGCGCACCCTGCACATCGAGACCGTGCGCAAGCAGAATGTCAACATCGACTGGCTCGGTGCGACCCTCATCACCGCTGCGGTGAGCGTGCTGCTCGTCTGGGTGTCCTTCGCCGGGAAGGCCGGCTACTACGAGTGGATCTCCGCCGAATCGGCGCTCTACGTCGGCGTGGGATTGGCGCTGCTCATCGCGACGATCATCGTCGAGACGAAGGTTGCCGACCCGATCATCCCGCCGAAGATCGTCTCCGAGCGCACCACGGCGCTCGCGATCATCGCGTCCATCGCCGTCGGTGTCGGCCTGTTCGGCGCCACCACGTTCCTCGGCCAGTACTTCCAGACCGCACGCGGATACAGCCCCACCGAGGCGGGTCTGCTCACCATTCCGATGGTGGCGGGAACCCTGGTCTCCTCGATGCTGTCCGGTCAGCTCATCACGCGTTTCGGTAAGTGGAAGGGCTTCCTCATCGGGGGTGCGGTCCTGCAACTCGTCGGCTTCGCGCTGCTCGGGACCATCGACCACACCACGTCGCTGCTCGCCATCAGCGGATATATCGCGATCGTGGGTCTCGGCACCGGCATGCTGATGCAGAACCTCGTGCTCGCCGTCCAGAACACCGTCAGCGTGCGCAACATCGGGGCGGCCAGTAGCTCCGTCGCGTTCTTCCGCACCTTCGGTGGCGCGATCGGCGTCTCCGTCCTGGGCTCGATCCTGGCGTCGCGAGTCGCCACGATCTCGGCCGAAGGATTCGCGAAGCTCGGCATCGATGCCGGGGCCGGCGGCGGAGGCAGCCTCGACCTGAGTGTGCTGCCCGCGCCCGTCGTCGAGATCGTGCAGCACGCCTACGGTGACGCCACCGGCACGCTCTTCCTCGTGGCCGCAGGCTTCGCAGTGATCACGTTGCTCGCAGTCGCTGTCATCCCCAACCGGGAACTGCGCACCACCATCGACCTCGTCGAGGAGCCGACCGGTGACGAGCGCACCAAGGACACGACCGACGTGTGACGCACGATGCGGACGGGGCCCGATGTCGTGTGCATCACGATATCGGGCGCCGTCTCTGCGGAGTGCGCTCACCCCCTTGTTGCAATCGCTCCGTAGACTGGTGATCACTTGCTCGCGCGGCCACGCGCGAATCCCGAGCCGGAGGGAGCTTCTCCAGGTGGGTGTCTTGTCCCGCATACAGTCCCCCGACGATCTTCGTCGGTTGACCCCCACCGAGATCACGCAGCTCGCCGGGGAAATCCGCAATTTTCTGGTCGAGAAGGTGGCTGCGACCGGGGGACACCTCGGGCCCAATCTCGGCGTCGTGGAACTGACCATCGCGTTGCATCGGGTCTTCGACTCGCCGCGCGACCCGATCCTCTTCGACACGGGCCACCAGGCCTACGTCCACAAGATCCTCACCGGACGCAGAGATCGGTTCGACACCCTGCGCCAGCGCGGGGGGTTGTCCGGCTACCCGTCCCGGTCCGAGAGCGAGCACGACTGGATCGAGTCGTCGCATGCGTCGGCGGCGCTGTCGTACGCCGACGGCCTCGCCAAAGCTTTCGCGCTGACCGAGGAACCCGACCGCACGGTCGTCGCGGTCGTCGGCGACGGAGCGCTCACCGGCGGAATGTGCTGGGAAGCGCTGAACAACATCGCCGCCGGTGCCGACCGATCGCTGGTGATCGTCGTCAACGACAACGGCCGTTCCTACGCACCGACGATCGGCGGACTCGCCGACCATCTCGCGGTGCTGCGCCTCAAGCCCGGATACGAACGTGCCCTCGACAACAGCCGCCGGATCGTCAAGCGGCTTCCGGTGGTCGGTCCCACGGCGTACTCGGTGCTCCACGGCATGAAGGCCGGCGTCAAAGACGCGGTCAGCCCGCAGGTGCTGTTCACCGATCTCGGGATCAAGTACCTCGGACCGGTCGACGGCCACGACGAGCCGGCCATGGAGGCGGCTCTGCGTCGCGCCAAGGCTTACGGCGGCCCCGTGATCGTCCATGCCGTGACCCGCAAGGGTGCCGGGTACGCACCGGCCGAGAATCATCTGGCCGATCTGATGCACGCGACCGGAGTCATGGACCCGCGCACCGGTGTGGCCACATCGTCGTCGTCCTCACCCGACTGGACATCGGTGTTCTCCGAGGAACTCATCGCCCAGGCGGAAGGACGCAACGAGGTCGTCGCCATCACCGCGGCGATGCCCGGCCCGACCGGACTCTCGAAGTTCGCCGAGCGGTTCCCCGACCGCACCTTCGACGTCGGTATCGCCGAGCAACACGCCGTGACGTCCGCCGCCGGCCTCGCGCTCGGTGGCCTGCATCCCGTCGTCGCGGTGTATTCGACGTTCCTCAACCGCGCCTTCGACCAGTTGCTCATGGATGTCGCGTTGCTGAAGCAACCCGTCACGATGGTGCTCGACCGAGCGGGCGTGACCGGATCGGACGGCGCGAGCCACAACGGCATGTGGGACTTCTCCCTCCTGGGCATCGTCCCCGGCATTCGCGTGGCTGCGCCGCGCGACGCGGCGACCTTGAGAGAAGAGCTTGCCGAAGCACTCGACGTCTCCGACGGCCCCACCGTGCTGCGCTTTCCGAAAGGCTCGGTCGGGAAAGACATCCCGGCCGTCGAACGCATCGACGGAATCGTCGACGTGCTGCGGATGCCCGAGGAACGCTCCGGCGACGTGCTCGTCGTCGCGGTGGGTGCATTCGTGCGACTCGCACTCGACGCCGCCGAGGTTCTCGCGGAGCAGGGGATCAGCGTCGCGGTCGTCGATCCGCGGTGGGTGCTCCCCGTACCCGAATCGATCACCGAACTGGCGCGCGCATTCCGGCTCGTCGTGACGATCGAGGACAGCGGTAAGCACGGTGGTGTGGGGTCGGCGGTGGCCGCTGCGCTCCGCGACCGCGACATCGACGTACCCCTGCGCGCCCTCGGGGTGCCGCAGCGGTTCCTCGATCACGCGTCGCGCTCCGAGATCCATCAGGAACTCGGGCTCACCGTCGAGGACGTCGTACGCCGTGTGACGGGATGGACTGCTACCCCGCACACCGTCGCGTCTCCGAAGGCGGCCGCACACGGCAGCGCGTCGGCCGGAAACGGCACCGGTGTAGCCCCGAAGGGTACGAACGCGGAACTCGAGCGGGAGGTCGGCTGATCCCCGCCGGGGATCAGGTCTGCATGTCCTCGAGTTCCATTCCCTTGGTCTCCCGGATCTTCGTCTTGACGAAGAAGAACGACAGCAACGCGAAGAACGCGAACAATCCGTAGAGGAACCACAGGCCCACCGCTGATGTCAACGGCGGGAAGGCCAGGGTCACGGTGAAATTCGCGATCCAGTTCGCGGCCGTACTGATACCGAGCGCGACAGCCCGCATTCGGTTCGGGAACATCTCGCCCAGCATGACCCACATGATGGGTCCCCAGGTGGCGGCGAAGAAGATGACGAACGCGTTCGCGCCGACGAGTGCCACGGCACCCCACGGTGCCGGCAGCGACACGTCGTCGCCTCCGCCCTCGGCTTGGGAGAACGCGATCGCGGCCAGCAACAGGCTGACGAACATCCCGAGGGAACCGGTCATCAGCAGCGGTCGCCGGCCGATCTTGTCCACGAACAGGATCGCCACGAAGGTCATCACCACGTTGATCAGGGCGGTGATCACCGAGGTCGTGAACGACTCGTTCTCGGTGAATCCCACCGACTGCCACAGAGTCGTCGAGTAGTAGAAGATCGCGTTGATGCCGACGAACTGCTGGAAGATCGCCATCGTGATGCCGACCCAGACGATCGATTGCAACCCGAAGACCGGGCCCCGGATATCTCCGAACGACGCCTTCGTATCGCGCCGCAGTGTCAGCCGGATCTCGCGTACCCGTTCTTCCGGTTCCAGCTCACCGGTCACGTTGGCGAGGACCTCGGCGGCTTCCTCGTCGAGATCCTGCCCCACCAGGTATCGCGGCGACTCGGGGATCAGCACCGCGAGTATGCCGTAGACCGCAGCGGGGACGACTCCGACGAGGAACATCCATCGCCAGGCCTCGAGTCCCCACCACAGGTCGTTCGACGCACCGCCCGCGGCGTTCTGCAACACCGCGTCGGACAGCAGGGCCGCGAAGATGCCGAGGGTGATGGCGAGTTGCTGCAGCGAGGCGAGACCGCCGCGGTACCGGGCCGGTGCGATCTCGGAGATGTAGGTCGGCGCGATGACCGACGCGATGCCGATGCCCAGTCCGCCCAGAACCCGCCAGAGCATGAGGTCGGGAACGCTGAACGCGAGGCCGGAACCGGTCGACGAGACCAGGAACAGGATCGAGCCGAGCACCATGACTCGCTTGCGGCCCCAGCGATCGGCGAGCCTGCCGGCGAACCAGGCACCTACCGCGCAGCCGAGCAGCGCGATCGCGACGGCGAACCCGGTGACGAACGAACTGAGCGCGAAATTCTGCTCGATCGAGTCCACAGCGCCGTTGATGACGGAGCTGTCGAACCCGAACAGGAATCCGCCCACTGCAGCGGCGACGGTAACCGCGATGACCTTGGCAGCGTGTGCGGACGACGGTTGCGTCATGAAAGCTCCTGCTGACGTCGTGCACCACCCGGGGGCGCTGCTCGGTCGGAAAGCTACGGCAATTGCTCATCGGGGACACTACGCCGCGACAGGTTGCGGGGGACGATCTTCACACGAAGAAAGGCGTGCCGCCCCAGGGGGCGACACGCCTTCTTTTCAGGTGCGCCGAGCGCAACCGGTGCTACGCGACGTCGGCGACGCCCGGGGCCAGGAAACGCTTGCCGTTGACGGCCTCCGACGTTCCGGTGCGATCCAGGTACGGCGTGATGCCGCCGTTCCAGAACGCGAAGCCGCCGCCGAGGATCAGGCACAGGTCGATGTCCTCGGGTGCTGCGACGACACCTTCGTCGAGCATGATCGCGATCTCCTCTGCGAATGCCCGACGGGTGCGCTCGAGCACCTCCTCCGCGGTGGACGGGGAGTCACCCTGCGGCCACAGTGCGGCGACCTCGGGATCGACGACCTGTTGCCCGTCGGCGTACGACCACACGCCGGGCTTACGGGCTTCCACCAGCGCCTCGAGGCCGGGCGACGACACGAAGCGGTCGGGGTACGCGGCCTGCAGGGTCTCCCCGGTGTGCAGGGCGACGGCGGGCCCGACCAGCGCGAGCAACGTGAACGGCGACATCGGCATGCCGAGCGCGCCGACGGCGTTGTCCGCCACCTCGAACGGGGTGCCTTCGTCCACAGCGGTCATGACCTCACCGAGGGTGCGGGTGACCAGGCGGTTGAAGACGAAGCCGGGCTTGTCGCCACACAGCACGGCGGACTTCTTCAGCGACTTGGCCGTCGCGAATGCCGTTGCCAGCGTGGCGTCGTCGGTCTTCTCGCCCCGGATGACCTCGAGCAGCGGCAGCACGGCGACCGGGTTGAAGAAGTGGAATCCGACGACCCGCTCGGGATGCTGCAGGCCCGACGCCATTTCGGTGATCGACAGCGACGAGGTGTTCGTGGCGAGGATCGTCTCGGGCGTGACGTGCTGCTCGAGCTCGCTGAACACCTGCTTCTTGACGTCCATGTTCTCGAACACGGCTTCGATCACGAAGTCGGTCTTCGCGAACGCGGCCTTGTCGAGCGAACCGGTGACGAGCGCCTTGAGGCGGTTCGCGGCGTCGGGCGACAACCGGCCCTTGCCCTGCAGCTTGTCGATCTCGGTGTGGACGTAGCCGACACCCTTGTCGATGCGATCCTGGTCGATGTCGGTCAGGATCACCGGCACCTTGAGCTGACGGACGAACAGCAACGCGAGCTGGCTGGCCATCAGGCCCGCGCCCACGATGCCGACGCCGCTGATCTTGCGGGCGAGGGACTTGTCCGGAGCGCCGGCGGGGCGCTTGGCGCGCTTGTTGACCAGATCGAATGCGTACAGACCCGCACGCAGTTCGTCGGACATCAGCAGGTCGGCGAGCGCCTCGGTCTCGGCGTCGAAGCCCTTGCTCAGCGACTCGGGATCGGAGATGTCGGTGGTGCGGGCGAGTTCGAGGAGCTCGATCGCACGCTCGGCGGCGGGGGAGAAGCCGCGGGTCTTTCCGGCGACGAGGGCCTTGGCGCGTGCCATGGCGGCATCCCAGCCGGCCCCGCGGTCGATCTCCGGACGCGCCGGCACGATCTCGCCCGCGAGCACCTTCGACGCCCACGCGAGCGACTGCTCGAGGAAATCGGCCGATGCCAGCACGACGTCGGCGTAACCGAGCGCCTCGGCCTGCTTGGCCTTGATGGTGCGGCCGTTGTTCAGCGGATTCTCGAGAATCAGGGTGACCGCGTTGTCGGGGCCGACGATGTTCGGGAGAAGCTGTGTGCCACCCCAACCGGGGACCAGGCCGAGCATCGTCTCGGGCAGGCCGAGCGCCGGAACGTTGTCGGCGACCGTGCGGTAGTGCGTGTGCAGTCCGACCTCGAGTCCGCCGCCGAGCGCCAGACCGTTGACGAAGGCGAAGGTCGGGATCGTCGTGTCGCGCAGACGGCGGAACACGTTGTGTCCCAGGGTTCCGAGCTCCACGCCCTGTTCACGGCGCGTGACGGCGGGAACGCCCTTGAGATCGGCGCCCGCTGCGAAGATGAACGGCTTGCCGGTGACGGCGATCGCGGCCGGGTTGGCGGCGAACGCCTCGTCCAGCGCCTTGTCGAAGGCGAGCAGTCCCGCGGGACCGAACGAGTTCGGCTTGGTGTGGTCGAAGCCGTTGTCCAGCGTGATCAGGGCTACCGGGCCCTCGATGCAGGGGACGGAAAGCAGCTTGGTGTACGCGTGGGTGACGACCTCGTCGGCGAACGCGGACGCGATCCCCGTCGCGTCGGTCGTCCCGTGTGCGGTGTCCGATGTCATGGTTATGCGGCTCCGGATTCGTAATCGGCGTGGTTCGGGTTCTCCCAGATCACGGTGCCGCCCATGCCGAGACCGATGCACATGGTCGTCAGGCCGTAGCGGACCTCGGGATGCTGCGCGAACTGGTGCGACAGCTGGGTCATCAGGCGGACGCCCGACGAGGCGAGCGGGTGGCCGCACGCGATCGCACCGCCCCACTGGTTGACGCGCGGGTCGTCGTCGTCGATGCCGAAGTGCTCGAGGAACGCGAGCACCTGCACGGCGAACGCCTCGTTGATCTCGAACAGACCGATGTCCTCGATGCTCAGGCCGGTGCGGGCGAGCAGCTTCTCGGTCGCCGGGACGGGGCCGATGCCCATAACCGCGGGATCGACGCCCTGGAAGGAGAAGCCGACCATGCGCATGCCGACGGGCAGACCGAGCTCACGTGCGGTGTCCTCGCCCGCGAGAATCGCGGCCGTCGCGCCGTCGTTGAGACCCGCTGCGTTGCCCGCGGTGATACGGCCGGCGGGGCGGAACGGCGTCTTGAGCTTTGCGAGATCTTCGATCGTGGTGCCCGGGCGGGGCGGCTCGTCCTCGGTGGCGAGGCCCCAGCCGGTGGCGGAGCGAGTCGCGACGGGAACCAGCGTGTCGGCGATCCAGCCGGCCTTCTTGGCGGCGTCGTACTTGTTCTGGCTGTTGACCGCGTAGGCGTCGGTGCGGTCCTTGGTGATGCTCGGGAACCGGTCGTGCAGGTTCTCGGCGGTGTTGCCCATGACGAGCGCGCTCGGATCGACCAGCTTGTCGGCGAGGAAACGCGGGTTGGGGTCCGCGCCCTCACCCATCGGGTGGCGGCCCATGTGCTCGACACCACCGGCGATGACGACGTCGTACTGACCGAAGCCGATCCCGGATGCCGTGGTGGTCACGGCCGTCATGGCGCCTGCGCACATGCGGTCGATGGCGAAGCCGGGCACGGTTTCCGGCAGGCCCGCGAGAATCGCGGATGTCCGGCCGATGGTCAGGCCCTGGTCGCCGGTCTGTGTGGTGGCCGCGACTGCGACCTCGTCGACACGGGAGGGGTCGAGCTGCGGATTGCGGCGCAGCAGTTCACGGATCGCCTTCACGACGAGGTCGTCGGCACGGGTCTCGGCGTACATGCCCTTGGGGCCGGCCTTACCGAACGGAGTCCGGATTCCGTCGACGAAGACGACGTTGCGTTGTGTTGAGGTGGTGGGAGCCACGCGGATTCCTCCTGATGGAGCGATTACTCGCCGACACGTGCCGTGGCGAGGAGTGCTCGATCGCCAGACGGCGACCGGCCTCGCGGACAAGCCTACATTGTCATTACCGGTGAGTAACTTAATACCTGCGATTTGGCGCCGGTATGCGGGTCACCCCGGCGCACGCCTGTGAGCAGTGTGTTCTCGCTCCCCGCGGTGCCCGTAGGCGCCGACTGACATGGTGACGCCGGATGCACGCGTCACCCCTCGGCAAGTTAACGAGCATTCCCACCAAGCGGCGACACGGCGCACGGGCATCGCCATCGGACTCGTTCCTCTTGACACTGCTTGATCTGCGGATACATTGCACTCCATGATGCGACGTCGGCCCGACCCCACGGTGCAGGGCGTGGTAGGTGAGGCAGTGTTCCTGCTCAGTTCCCCTCGACGCTTCCTCACGGAGATTGCACTTGCCCCGGTCGGGCGCGGAGTAGCCGAGCACAGCAAGGCCCTCACGGACCCGATTGCTCGTTTCCGGAACACGAGCGCGTACATCTTTCTTGTGGCGTTCGGCAGCGACGAGGAGCGGCGCGCGGTGGTCCGGTTCGTCAACCGTGCTCATGCGCCCGTCCGGGCAGAGGGATACAACGCCTTCGACCCGAAGTTGCAGTTGTGGATCGCGGCGGTCATGTTCCACGGTGGCCGCGACATCTACGAACGCTTCTTCGGGCCTCTCGACCGGTCGGAGGCCGAGCGGATGTACCGGGAGTTCGCGGTCTACGGCACCGCGCTCCAGGTTCCGGCCGAGTTGTGGCCGGCCGACCTCGCGGCATTCGAGGACTACTGGGACAGCGTCGTCGCAGATCTCGTCGTCGACGACACCGTCCGTGCCTACGCGCACGCACTGCTACGCGGCGGGCACGCGCCGTGGTACATCCGCGCGGGTATGTCACCCGCCCGCTTCCTCACCGTCGGTCTTCTCGATGCCCGCATCCGCGACGCCTACGGCCTCCTCTGGACGGACCCTCAGCAGCGCAGGTTCGACCGCGCCATGCGGGTCGCCGCGCCGCTGTACCGGGCGCTTCCGCTCCGGGTGCGCCACCTTCCCGCGTCGCTCGTCCTGCGCGACGCGCGTCGCCGGTTCGGGGCACGTTCGGCCACGGCGGACGGGGCGCCCGCGTGAGCCGTGTGCCTGTCGGGCCGGTAAGCGGCCGTGGCGCCGAGGGGCGCGCCACCGTCGCCGTAGTGCCTCCCGGGCGCGGGAGCCGCCGTAGCCGGGCCCTCGCGGCCGTCCTCGCCGTGAGCGCCCGGATCCTCGCGGACGTCGTCCCGCTCGGCCCGGTGCCGCTCGGCGGTCTGCGTCTCGGATTGTCGGTCGCCGGTCGCCTCGACCTCGCGCGGGGCACACGCGTCGCGCGCGACCGCACCGGACCGGTCCCCGGCCGATGGGTGTTCCCGCCCGGGACCGGCGACTCGCCGCACGTTCTCTACTACCTGCACGGGGGAGGCTTCGTGATGGGGTCGTCCGCGTCGCACATCGGCGTCGCCGCCCGAATCGCCCGTGCCGCAGGAGTCCCCGCATTCCTGCCCGATTACCGTCGCGCACCGGAAGCACCGTTCCCGGCAGCGCCCGACGACGTCCGCGCCGGGTTCGACCACCTCCGGATACGTGGCTACGCTGCCCGCGACATCGTGATCGCCGGAGATTCCGCCGGCGGCCACCTCGCCTACGGACTCGTCGTCGAACTCGACCGGGAAGGCGCAGATCTGCCCGCCGGGGTCGCACTCGTCTCTCCGTGGCTGGACCTGTGGCTCCGCACCGGCTGGGAACGTGAAGCGGCCCGGCGTGATCCGTTCCTGTCGGTGAAGTTCGCAGACCGTGCGCGGCGCGCCTACGCCCCGGACGGCGACCCGGCCGATCCTCGCCTCGATCTGCTCGCCGCGACTCCCGGGTCGCACTGGCCGCCGTTTTTCGTCCAGGGCGGGGAAACCGAAGCGATCACCGGCGACACGCAGGCCCTCGAGGAGGCTCTCGCCGCGGCGGGCGTGCCCCACGAACTGCAGATCTGGCCCGGACAGGTACACGTGTGGCACGCATTCCACCCGCTCGTCCCCGAGGCGGCCGCTGCGGCCCGGCACCTCGGACACTTCGTGCGCGACGCTCTCGCACGAGGAGCAGATCCGTCCTGACCGGTCGCTACTCCGCCGGCGCGAGAGCTTTCGCCAGCCGCGGTGCCGTCAGCGCCCGCTGCC
Source organism: Rhodococcus sp. NPDC060084 (assembly GCF_042730335.1). Classification (NCBI taxonomy): domain Bacteria; kingdom Bacillati; phylum Actinomycetota; class Actinomycetes; order Mycobacteriales; family Nocardiaceae; genus Rhodococcus; species Rhodococcus sp. NPDC060084. The sequence continues at coordinate 17,089 of NZ_JBHWWX010000024.1, read as the reverse complement.
ACGGCCGGGCACCTCCGGCCGCGAACTTCTCCTCGATGTAGGCCTCGGCATCCGACCCGGGCGTGACGTCCCAGTCCCAGCACAGGCGCCGAACGAGTTCGGGGCTCACCAGATTCTCGACGGGAACCGACACCTCCTCGCTCAGCGCTGCGAGTTCGGCGCGCGCGGCCGTCAGTCGTGCGGCAGCCTCGGGATGGTGCCGGGCCCACCGGCCCACGGGCGGAGGACCGGTGAACGGCGGGGTGACCGGAGGCAGTTCCGACGTGGGCAGGGCGCGGGCACGATCGATCGCCGACAACCACAGCCGCGACGACCGCCGCTGACGAGGTCCACCGAAGACCGGGAGGGCGCGCAGGTCGGTGAGGGTGGCCGGCGCGGCCTCCGCCGCCGCAATGATCGCCGAATCCGGAAGGATGCGGCCCGGCGCGATATCGCGGTTCGCGGCGATCTCGTCCCGGGTGATCCACAACTCGCGCACGATCGCGAGACGGCGCGGGTCTTTGAGCGTGTGGATCTTCGACGTTCGCCGCCAGCGTTCGGGCTTCGGTGCGGGTGGTCCGGCCAGCCGGATGTGTTCGAACTCCTGCGCGGCCCACTCCGTCTTGTTCTGCCGTTCCAGTTCCTCGGCCATCGCGTCGCGGAGTTCGACGAGGATTTCCACGTCGAGCGCCGCGTAGTTCAGCCAGGAGTCGGGCAGCGGACGCGTCGACCAGTCCGCGGCCCCGTGCCCCTTCCTCAGTTCGAACCCCAGCGTGTCGGCGACGATCGCAGCGAGCCCGACCCGCGGGAACCCGGCGAGCCGGCCCGCCAGTTCGGTGTCGTACAGCACAGCGGGGTGCAGGCCCAGTTCTGCCAGGCCCGGAAGATCCTGGTCGGCCGAATGCAGCACCCACTCGAGGTCGTTGATCACTTCCGCGAGCGGCGCGAGGTCGGCTGCCGTGGGGATCGGGTCGAGAAGCACGGTGCCGGCGCCGTTGCGCCGCAACTGGACGAGATAGGCCCGGGCGGAGTAGCGGTAGCCGGAGGCCCGTTCCGCGTCGACGGCCAGCGGTCCGTGCCCGCGGGCGAGCAGCGCAGCCGCCTCGGCGACACCCGCGGCGGTGGTGACCACCTCGGGTACGCCCTCCCGCGGCTCGAGGAGCGGCACCGTCGCCGCGGGCGGGTGCTCGTTCGGGGAATCACCGCCAGTGGGAGAGCTGTGCTCGGGCACTACCGTCTCGTGGTCCTGGCCTGCAGACATGGGCGTGACTCTAGCGGCTGTCCTGGGAAAGCGAGATTGTGCCGCGCGCAGAACGGGCGCTCATCGGCTCACGCCGTCGATGCTCGAGTCCTCGTCGTCCGATGACCGGGCCTGCTCCGCGGCGGCCAGCAACTCGTCGAGCGCCGGCGCCAGACAGTCGGTCAGTACCCACAGGTCCGGGACCAGTTCCGGGCAGGTGATGAGGCCGACATCGAGTTTGTCTTCGAGCGAGATCACCGTGATGTTGAGTCCGGCTCCGTGGAAGAGCGGGCCGAACGGGTACAGCGCGGTCACGTGCGCTCCGAGGAAGTAGAGCGCCTGCGGGGGACCGGGCACGTTGGAGATGACCAGGTTGTGGATCGCGGGGTGTTTGTCGGCGAGCCGCAATGCGGCGTACGTGCGCATGGCTGCGCCGAACACCGCAGCTCCCATGAACTGCGACCAGTCCTGCAGCATGTTCGCGCCCAGCTCGGCGTTGTGGTCCTTGGCCACCTCGTTCGCGTCGGCGAGTGCGCGCAGGCGCTCGACCGGATCTTCGATGTGGGTGTGCAGGCCCGCGAACATCGCCGACACCTGGTTACGTCCCGGCCGGTCGGACTCCTCGTGGACCGAGACCGGCACCATCCCGACGAGCGGACTGTCGGGGAGTTCGCCCCGGCCTGCGAGGTAACTGCGCAGCGCACTCGCCACGAGGGTCATCACCACGTCGTTGACCTTGACGCCGAACGCGTTCTTCACGGCTTTGACATCCGCGAGGTCGAGTTGGGCGAACGCCACGGCCCGGTGGCCGGTGATCGTCGAGTTGAACGGGGTCCGCGGCGCGGTGAAGGGGGCCGGCATGGCGTCTCCACGGCGCGCTCGTGCCACCCAGGACGCCACCGAGGTCACGGCGGACGGAAGCATCCGGGCCAGGTGCAGGGGACGCAGGGCGACGTTCACCGCGCCGGCGACCGCCATGTAGATCTCGTTTCCGCCGCCGACGCCGGGGGCGATCGTGTCGGGGCGCGGTGCCGCCGGGTCGAGGCTGCACAGCTGAGCGATCATCGCCGCACCCGACACCCCGTCCACGCCCGCGTGGTGCATCTTGAGGATCACCGCGATCGAACCGTCGTCGAGTCCTTCGACCACCCACATCTCCCACAGGGGCTTCGCACGGTCGAGCGGCTGCGCGGCGATGTGGCCGCACAGGTCGGCGAGTTCGGTCCGCGAGCCCGGAGACGGTACCGCGACATGATGCAGATGGCGGTCGAGGTCGAAGTCCTTGTCGTCGACCCAGACCGGATGGTCGAGATTGAAGCGGCTGTCGGCGAGCTTCATGCGGAAGGCGGGGACCGCGTCGAGGCGTGCGTCCAACTCCCGGCGGACGGCCCGGTAGTCGTATCCGTCCGGCACCGTGGAGGGATCGAGGACGAGCAACCCGCAGATGTGCAGGTGCTGGCTGGGGGTTTCGAGGTAGAGGAAGCCGGCGTCGAGACCACTGAGGCGCTGCATGCCCCTCAGGCTAGAACTCGACCGTCTCCCGAAGGCCCGAATCGGGCGTATCCGTCAGGACCGCAGTTGCGCTACGCCGGTAGGCGGAAGACCCGCGGCGTATGCGAGGACATCGCAGAAGGCTTCGACGTGCGGGGCGAGCACGTCGGAGCGAGGAGTCCACGACGCGCGAAGCTCGAGTTGATGCGCTCGCGGAGGGCCGGCGATGTCGCCGAACCGCACCGAACTCGTCGCCGTCACGGTTCCGCCGAGTGCGGTCAACGGCTCGCCGTGCGCTTCGAGGGCATCGACCAGCCAGCTCCAGGCCACATCCGGAAGCAGCGAGTCGGCGGCGAGTGAGGCGTCGACGTCGGCCTGGATGTACGCGACGAGCCGAGTGGTGCCGTGCCAGGCTTCGTCACCGTTCGGGTCGTACAGGAGGATGAGGCGGCCGAAGGCATCGCCTTCGGATTCCTCGGGGACACCGTCGGACTCGTCGTGCAGGACCTCGGCGCCCAGCGCGAAACTGTGCGGTGCCAGTCGCTGCGGTGGTCTGATCGGTGCCACTTCGATCTCGCTGCGGACGGTGGCCGCCTTCATCGATTCGACGGCCGCGCGGAAGCGGGCCGGCTCGGGTGAGGTGGTCACGACAGCGGACGTTAGCGCCGGTGACGCAGTGCACGCGGGAGGCGCGCCGGTTCCGGCGGTGCGGGGGAGCGTGGCAGCATGGGCTTCGAACCGGGGTCCGACCGAACCCGACGAGACCGAAGAACGAGGATCGATGACCGGCTTGGAAAACACGAACGTCGCTTCCGCGGTGCCCGCGGAGTACCCGTCGCGCAGAGCGTTGCCGGAGGCTCCGTTGCTGGCTGCGGCCCGGGGGATGCAGCCGTCGCACCGCCCGGTGTGGTTCATGCGCCAGGCGGGGCGTTCGCTGCCGGAATACCGGGAGATCCGCGCGGGCGTCGGCATGCTCGAATCGTGCTTCGACCCCGAACTCGTCTGCGAGATCACGATGCAGCCGGTACGCCGGCACAAGGTCGATGCCGCAATTCTGTTCTCCGACATCGTGGTTCCGCTCAAGGCTGCGGGAATCGATCTCGACATCGTCGCCGGAACCGGGCCGGTTGTCGCCGACCCGGTGCGCACCGCTGCCGATGTCGCCGCCCTTCCGCACCTCGAAGCCGAGGAAGTGGGCGCGGTCGCTCGCGCCGTGACGTTGCTGACCAAGGAACTGGGCACCACTCCGCTGATCGGTTTCGCGGGAGCCCCCTTCACGCTCGCGTCCTACCTGGTCGAAGGTGGCCCGAGCCGCAACCACGAGCGCACCAAGGCGCTCATGCACTCCGATCCGGCAACCTGGCACTCGCTGCTCGGGCGTCTGACCGACATGGCCATCACCTTCCTGCGCGCCCAGCTGGCAGCCGGCGTCGACGCGATCCAGCTGTTCGACTCGTGGGCCGGGGCGCTCCCGTTGTCCGACTACCGCGAATACGTGCTCCCGCACTCCGAGCGCGTGTTCGCAGAACTCGCTGCCGCCCAGGTACCGCGGATCCATTTCGGTGTGGGCACAGGCGAATTGCTCGGCGCGATGGGCGAGGCCGGAGCCGACGTCGTCGGAGTCGACTGGCGCATCCCGCTCGATGTGGCGGCGCAGCGGGTCGGGCCGGGTAAGGCTCTGCAGGGCAACCTCGATCCCGCCATCCTGTTCGCCGGCTGGGACGTCATCGAACGCGAGGTCCGGCGCGTGGTCGCCGAAGCGGACCGCGCACTCGCGGCCGGTGCGACAGGCCACATCTTCAACCTCGGCCACGGTGTGCTGCCCGACACCGATCCCGACATGCTCACCCGCGTCGTCGAGCTGGTGCATTCGTTGTGACCGACCCTGTCGTCGCCGTCGTCGGTGGTGGCATCAGCGGCCTCGTCGCCGCCTACCGCTTGCGCGGCGCACTCGGCCCCGATGCCCGAATCGTCGTACTCGAACGGTCCCCGCGACTCGGCGGCAAACTGCACACCGTGGACCTCGCGAACGGGCCCGTCGACGTGGGCGCGGAAGCCTTCATCGCGCGTCGGCCCGAGGTTCCCGCTCTGCTCGACGAACTGGGCCTGAGCGACCAGATCGTCCATCCGTCGGGCGCGCGGCCACTGCTCTATGCCGGGGGCCGGCTTCGGCCGCTGCCCGCGGGGACGCTCATGGGTATCCCCGCCGACGCCCGTTCCGTCGAAGGACTCGTCGACGACGAGACGCTGCAGCGCATCAGCGACGAACCGGGCGTGCCGCTCAACTGGGATCGGGCCGGCGACATGTCGGTTGCCGCGCTCGTCGGCTCGCGTTTCGGCGAGCAGGTCGTCCGCCGCAGTGTCGACCCGCTCCTGGGCGGGGTCTACTCGGGACTGTCCGACACCGCCGGTGTCCGCGCCACCGTCCCGGCGCTCGCCGCCGCACTCGACGCCGGTGCGACGAGCCTGACCGCCGCGGTCGCGGCGGCACTCCCGGCACCGTCGCACACCCCCGTCTTCGGCACTCTGCGCGACGGCTACGGGGTGCTGCTCGCAGCGCTCGAGCGTGCGGCCGCGCCCGAGATCCACCTGGAGACCACCGCGGGCGGGCTGCGCCGCAGCAACGGACGATGGTCGCTCGACCCCGTCGGCGAGGTCGACGGAGTTGTGCTGGCGGTACCCGCCACCGAGGTCGCCGCGCTTCTGGCCGAGGCGGTGCCGACGGCCGCGGACCTTGCGGCAGAGATACCCCTCGCGTCGTCGGTCGTCGTCGCTCTCGCTCTCCCCGGCGGTTCGGCGTTGCCGCAGAACTCCGGGATTCTGGTGGCGACCGGAGAAGAACTCGCCGCGAAGGCGTTCACCCTGTCGAGCCGGAAGTGGCCACATCTCGCGCAGCGTGACGTCGCGCTCGCCCGGGCGTCGTTCGGGCGCTACGGCGACGACGCGCTGCTCTCCGCCTCCGACGAGCAACTCGTCACCCTCGCCCGCGCCGACCTCGCCGCCGTGACCGGAGTCGAGGACGAGCCGGTGGCCTCCTACGTGCAGCGCTGGCACGGGGGGCTTCCGCAGTATCGGTCCGGGCACAACGATGTCGTCGGCGCGCTCGACGCCGCAGTCGCGGAAGTCGACGGACTCGAAATCGCCGGCGCGATGCTGCACGGTGTCGGCGTCCCCGCATGCGTCGCGTCGGGAACCACCGCGGCGGCACGACTCGCCGCACGAATGGCAGGATGAACGGTATGGCACGTCTCGATTACGACAAACTCAATTCCACCCTCCGCTACACCATGTGGTCCGTCTTCCAGGTGCAGCCGGGCCTTCTCGACGACGACCGCGCAGCGGCGATCAAGAACGCGAAGGAGTTCTTCGCCCAGTTCGACGACACCGACGTCACGGTCCGCGGCATCTACAACGTCGCCGGTACCCGCGCGGATGCCGACTTCATGATCTGGTCGCACGCCGAGCGGCTCGAAGACCTCCAGAAGCTCTACGCCGATTTCCGGCGCACCACGGACCTGGGCCGGGCCAGCGCGCCGGTGTGGTCGAATGTCGCGCTGCACCGCCCCGCAGAGTTCAACAAGAGCCACGTGCCGGCGTTCATCGCCGGTGAGGAGCCGGGCGCATACGTCTGCGTCTACCCGTTCGTCCGCTCCTACGAGTGGTACCTGCTGCCCGACGCCGAGCGCCGGACCATGCTCGCCGATCACGGCAAGGCAGGACGCGGTTACCCCGACGTCCGCGCGAACACCGTGCCCTCGTTCGCACTCGGCGACTACGAGTGGATCCTCGCCTTCGAGGCACCCGAACTCGACCGGATCGTCGATCTCATGCGCGACCTGCGTGCGACCGAAGCCCGGATGCACGTGCGCGAGGAAACACCCTTCTTCACCGGTCCGCGCGTCGAGGTCGAAGCGCTCATCGAGTCGCTGCCCTGACCGTGACCGGTCCGATCGGTACGGACGGCTCCGCGCTGCCCGGAGCACGCTTCTCCCAGATGGCGCACTGGGGTATGTACTCCGCGGAGGTGCGTGACGGCGAAGTCGTCGCCGCGCACCCCTACGCGGGGGACGCCGACCCGTCGCCGATCCTGCAGAACATTCCGGGATCGGTGCGGCACCGCTCCCGGATCACGGGTCCCGCGATCCGGCGGGGATGGCTCGAACACGGGCCGGGACCGAGCACCGACCGCGGCAGCGACGAATTCGTCGCCGTCTCCTGGGACGAACTCACCGAGTTGCTCGCCGCGGAACTGACGCGAGTAGCGGAGCGTCACGGCAACCGCGCGATCTTCGGTGGATCGTACGGTTGGTCGTCGCCCGGACGTTTCCATCACGCACAGAGCCAGGTGCACCGTTTCCTGAAGATGTTCGGTGGATACACCCGCTCGGTGCACAGCTACTCGCTGGGCGCGACCGGCGTGATCATGCCGCGAGTGGTCGGGGCCCACTGGAAACTGTTCGCGCGTTCCACCAACTGGGACGTCATCGCGCGTGAGACCGACCTGCTCGTGTGCTTCGGTGGTGTGCCGCTCAAGAACACCGGCGTCAACGACGGCGGCACCAGCGACCATCCGACGCGCGGCGGCCTCGACCGGATGCGCGCCCGCGGAGGACGCATCGTGTCCATCACCCCGCTGCGCGACGACGTCCACGGCGAGCACGAATGGCTGGCACCCCGCCCGGGCACCGATGTCGCGATCATGCTGGCGCTCGCCTACGTCCTCGCGTCCGAAGGTCTGGCCGATCGCAAGTTCCTGGACCGCTACTGCACCGGATACGACCGGTTCGAGGCGTACCTGCTCGGCCGCACCGACGGTGTTCCCAAGACACCGGAATGGGCTGCGGAACTGTCGGGTCTGCCGGCCGCCACCCTCGTCGATCTCGCTCGCCGGATGGCCTCCGGCCGGACGCTGATCTCGGTGACGTGGTCGCTGCAGCGGGTACGACACGGTGAGCAGGCACCGTGGGCCGGTATCACCCTGGCGGCCATGCTGGGTCAGATCGGTGTTCCCGGTGGGGGATTCGGCCACGGGTACGGATCGATGAACGAACCCGGCCGCGCGCCCGTGCCCTACCCGCTGCCCACCCTGTTCCAGGGCAACAACGACGTCGAGGACTTCATCCCCGTCGCCGCGATCTCCGATCTTCTGCTGCATCCGGGAGAGCAGTTCGACTACGACGGCCGACGGCTGACATTTCCGGATACCCGTCTCGTCTACTGGGCGGGCGGCAATCCGTTCCATCACCATCAGCATCTCGCCCGCCTGCGCCGCGCATTGACGCGGCCGGACACGATCGTCGTCCACGACCCGTACTGGACGCAGATGGCCAAGCACGCGGACATCGTCGTGCCGTCCACCACCGCGCTCGAACGCGACGATCTGTCGTGCACGCGCAACGATCCGCTGCTCGTCGCAATGCAGGCGGCCGCACCCCGTTTCGCCGACGCCCGCGACGACTACGACACCTTCTCCGCCCTCGCGCACCGACTGGGATTCGGGGAGCGGTTCACGGAGGGGCGCACGTCGGCGCAGTGGCTCGAGCATCTGTACGGGCAGTGGCGCGGCTACGTCCTCGCCGACGAGCGCCGGCTCGAGGACCCGCCACCGTTCGCGGAATTCTGGCGTCGCGGCCACGTCCGCATGCGCACCGAGGACGACCTCACGCTGTTCGAGGAGTTCCGCGCCGACCCGGAGCACAATCCGCTCCGCACACCGAGCGGGCGCATCGAGATCTTCTCGGCGGACATCGACGGCTTCGGATACGACGACTGCGCGGGCCACCCGAGGTGGTACGAACCGGAGGAGTGGCTCGGCGGTGAGCGGGCACAGACGTTCCCACTGCACTTGATCGCGAACCAGCCCAAGAGCAGATTGCACAGCCAGCTCGACCATGGTGCGACCAGTCAGAAGAGCAAGGTCCACGGCCGCGAACCGATCCGGATCCATCCGCAGGACGCAGCCGAGCGAGGAATCACCCCCGGCGACGTGGTGCGCGTGTACAACGACCGGGGTGCGTGCCTGGCCGGTGCGCTGCTCGACGAAGGACTGCGCCGCGGGGTCGTCCAACTCGCGACGGGAGCGTGGTACGACCCGCTCGACCCTGCCGATCCGGAGTCCATGTGCGTGCACGGCAACCCGAATGTTCTCACTCCCGACACGGGCACGTCGTCGCTGGCGCAGGGATGCACGGGTCAGCACGTGCTCGTCGAGATCGAACGGTTCGAGGGGGAGTTGCCGCCCATCCGCGCGTACGACCCGCCGACGATCAGGCCCCGCCGACCGTGACGTGAGGAAACGCGCGGTCTACAATCCGAGCGATTTCTACAAGCCGAGCGATTTCTACAAGCCGAGCGATTTCTGCACGTTGTGCAGGGTCGCGGCGGATTCGGCCAGTCCGGCCGCTTCGTCGTCCGAGAGCGGCACCTCCAGAACTCTGTCCGCGCCGCCCGCGTCGACGATGGTCGGCAGCGACAGGCACACGTCGCGCATGCCGTGGATCCCGGTCTGCAACGAGGACACGGGCAGCACGCGCCGCTGGTCGCGCAGCACTGCCTCGACGATCCGGGCCGTCGACAGCCCGATCGCGAGGTTCGTCGCACCCTTGCCCTGGATGATCTCGTAGGCGCTGCGCACCACTTCGTGGAAGATGTCTGCGCGGGTCCGGGCATCGAACACGACGCGATCGTCGACCGTGTACGAGTCGATGGGAATGCCACCGACGGACGCTCCCGACCACAGCGCGAGTTCGGAATCGCCGTGCTCGCCGACGACGAACGCGTGGGTGTTCTCGATCGCCACCCCGGCACGCTCGGCGATGAGATAGCGCAGACGACCCGAGTCGAGAACCGTGCCGGACCCGAAGATCCTGCCGTCGTCGACGCCGGTCACCGCGATGGCCGCTGCCGTGACGATATCGACGGGATTGCTGACGAACAGAATCACCGCGTCGGGAGACTCCGCCAGCAACCGGGGCGTGACCGACTGTGTGATCGCGACGTTGGCCGCTGCGAGATCGAGCCGGGACTGACCGGGCTTCTGTTTCGCGCCCGCGGTCACGACAACGAGGTCGGAATTTGCGGTCACGGAAATATCGTCGCTGCCTTCGATGCGGCAGGCCGGAGTGAACTGGGTGCCGTGATTGAGGTCGAGAACCTCGGCGCGCACCCGAGCCGCGTTGGTGTCGAACAACGCAATCGTGTTCGCGGTGCCGCGGAGCAGGCACGCGTATGCCACCGCCGCTCCGACGCTGCCGACGCCGACGATGGACACCTTCGCTGTGCCGATCCGGGGCCCGCTGCGCGTTGTCGCCATGGTCCGATCATGGCCCCATAGCCACGACGGCGCCACCCGGCGGGTTCGCGTCGCACAGCGGGGCAGTCGGTGAGTCGATAGCCTCGGACCATGAGCGCGCGACCGTTCGATGCTGTTCTGTTCGACTTTTCCGGCACGCTGTTCCGGCTCGAAGAGGACGAGAGCTGGATGGCCGGCATCACCGATGCACGAGGTGGGGCCTTCGACGTGAGCCGGCAGGCCGAACTGATGCGGCGGCTGACCGCTCCTACCGGACAGCCTGTGGAGATGGACGCGGAGGAGCATCACGCCTGGATCAATCGCGACCGTGACCCGCGCCGGCATCGGGAGGCGTATCTGACCGTGCTCTGCAGATCCGGTGTCGAGGACCCGCAGCAGGCTCAGACGCTGTACGGAAAGGTGGTCGATCCGACGAGCTGGACGGTGTACCCGGATACCGTGCCCGTGATCGAAGCACTCGCGGGCGACGGCATCGCGGTGGGGGTCCTGAGCAACATCGCATTCGACATCCGGCCTGCCTTCGCCGCACTCGGCATCGACGACCTGGTCTCCGTGTTCGCGCTGTCCTTCGAGATCGGTGCGGTCAAACCGGAGCCCGAGATCTTCCGTTATGCCGTCGAAGCGCTCGGGGTCGAACCCGAACGCACCCTGATGATCGGCGACAGTGTGGAAGCGGACGGCGCCGCTACAGAGATCGGGTGCGCGTTCCGCCTCGTCGAGCCACTCCCGACGACGGAGCGGCCCGACGGGCTGTGGAGCGCCTTGAAGGACGCGGGGGTTACGTTGTCGGAACCAGGCGCAAGGAAATCGAATTGATGCAGTAGCGCTGGTCGGTGGGGGTCGGGTAGCCCTCGCCCTCGAAGACATGGCCGAGGTGACTGTGGCACGAGGCGCACAGCACTTCCACGCGGCGCATCCCCAGCGAATCGTCGGTCCGCAGGATCACGGCGTCGGAGTCGGCGGGATCGAAGAACGACGGCCAGCCGCAGTGCGACGGGAACTTCTCGCTGCTGCGGAACAGTTCGGCGCCACATGCCCGGCATTCGTAGACACCCTCGGACTCGGTGTCGGTGTATTCACCGGTGAAGGGCCGTTCCGTGCCGGCCTGACGCAGCACCGCATACTCGGCGGGAGTGAGCTTGTCGCGCCACTCGTCCTCGCTCAGCACAACCTTGGGAGCGGGTTCGGATCGGGGAGTGGAAGTCATGTCCCCACGCTAGTCGCGCTCCGAGACCGCCGCCACGACGCACCCCGTCCCGTCCTGCCGTGCCCGGTACGTCTCAGGCCCGTGCGGCGACCTCATCGGTGTCCTCCGCGGCGGGGAGCAAGTGTGACGGCTCGATACCGTCGTCGAGCCGCCCTTCGCGGCGCGCCGCGAGGTAACGGTCGAGGAGCACCGCGAAGATCACGATGATGAGCAGCGACCACCCGAGCGTCGTCTTCATGTACTCCGCCGCGCGGCCCGCCTCCACCCAGCGCCCGGACAACCAGGAGTCGTAGCTCATGAATCCGTACACCGCCAGCCACGCCGGCCAGTTCCGCATCACGGAATTGGGCAGCAGCACGGTCATGAGCAGCGGGAACAGCATCATCGAGTAGTACATCTGGCCGAGCGATCCCAGCAGGAACGACGCACTCAGGAGCACACCGGTGGCGGTGCACACGAAGAAGACCTCGTCGTTGCGGCAGTAGCGGTAGAGCAGCCAGAGCGACACCGCCACGAGCACGGCGAGCACACCGCGCAGGCCCAGGACCAGCCAGCCGGGCAGCCCGTAGTACATCCCGTTGCCGACGATCGCGCTGTTGAAGTAGTCGCGGGACTCGAGCAGGTACGGCACCGTGAGTTCGACGAAATCCCACGCGTCGACCGACAGTGGCCACGCGATGATGTTGAGTGCGATGGGCACCCCGGCGGCGGTGAGGAACACCTTCCACTGGCCGCGTACGAGTGGAAGGAACAGCAGAGGCGCGAGGATCGGTTTGACCGCGAACGTGAGTCCCAGCATCACGCCCGCCCAGAGATCTCGGCGTTTGAGCAGGAGCACCAGGAACGCGACTTCCCCCAGCAGCACCAGTCCGTTGATGTTGGTGAAGACCAGCGTGTTGGTCACCGTCTCGGACGCGAACGCACCCAGCACGAGGATGGGAGCGATGGGCGAGTCGAGCCGCAAGCCGAACATGCGCAGCAGCAGGTACAGCGCGATCAGGATGGCGACGGCGTTCGCAACGATGAACAGCCACCGGGATCGTTCGGGGTCGATCACGGCGATCGGCGAGATCAGCAGCGTCCCGGACGGGGGATAGAGGTAGTGCGGGTCGACCCATTGGAAGTTCGCGGTATAGACCGGAAGCCGGTTGAGGAACGCGAGCGCCGCGTTGTAGACCGGGGTGAAATCATCGGTCCGGAAACCGTTGACTGCTTTGATCACCACCCGGTGAAGAACGGTCAGGACCGCCAATGGCCACACCACGGCCTTGACCACGTCTGCGGTGGTTCGTGCCGTCCGGGGTTCGAGACTGCTGAGGAACACTACGGCACGGTACCCCGTCCGGGATCGGGACCGCGCACGTCCCCCGGCACGCAGGGGAACGGCGCGTCGCGTCTCACGCCGGGCAGAGACTTCCGTTCGGCGGCAGCTCTCCCGTACTCAGGTACCGCTCGATGCGGCCCTGAATGCACGTCGAATGCAGCGAGGCGGAATAACCGGCACCCTGCCAGGACACGGTCGACCATGCGATCGCGCCGGCGGTGAGCGCGCCGGTCACCGATTCGACTCCCACGCTGCCGACAATGGGATCCGCAGCGCCGCCGGTGACGAGTACAGGGGTGTCGAGGGCTGCGGGCAGGGGTGGAGCGGGCAGGGTGGGCCAGGCCGCGCATGCGGTGGTAGCCGCGGCCGTGTCCGCACCGAACAGGGGATAGAGCGTCGCCCAGTTGCGCTGGAGATCGGCCGCGCGGGTCGGCGTCGGCCATCGCTGGCCGTCGCTGCACCGCGAGACGAACTGGCCGTCGGAGGCGAGCATCTGTTCGGCGGTGCCCACCAGATCGAGCAGTGGCACCACATCGCCGTCCCGCGCGGAAGCCAGCGTGTCGGACAGTTCGCGGATCCGGCTGGGAAGATCTCCGCGCGGTGTGCCGAGATACGCGGTGATCACCGTCAGCAAGGCATTGGAGGACACCGGTGCCAGAGCGCCGCTCGAGGCCTGTGCGTGGAGGTCTTCGAGAGCCTGCCGGGGGTCGTCACCGAGCGAGCAGTCGAGCGCTGCGCACTGCCGCGAGAACGCGTCCACCGCGGACTCGGCGCCGCGGGCGCGCGACTCCGCGATCTGTTCTGCGTCGCCCGATGCGGCGACGGGGGAGTCCAGCACGAGCCGTCCCACGGCACCCGGGTAGGCCGCGGCATATGCGAGACCCACCGCCGCGCCGTTTCCGATGCCGAGGAGGCCCACGCGCTCGACGTTCCATGCCTGCCGCAGCCGGTCGATGTCGCCGGCCGCGTGGGACGCGCTGAACATCAACTCCTGGGGCTGAAGATAGTCGGTGCAGGAGATCGTGGCCTGGCGGCCGAGTTCGGCCACTCGCTCCGGCGCGGACCCGCTGCGACCGAACTGTCCCAGATCGGCGAGGGCGCGACGGTCGGCGCCGAACACACAGTCGATGGCCAGCGACATCCCGATGCCACGACGATCCACCGCGACCACCGGACGCGTCGTCAGCACGCCCGAGAGCGGGCCGGTTGCGAGTGCGGCGAGGGCGCGCGTCGACGGCATGTCGCTGCCCGTCGTGAGGACCAGAGGTGCGACATCGTCCGGGGTGTCCGGGAGCTGCGCCCGGAGCACGGCAAGCGGGAAGGTGCCGGGAACAGCACCGGAGGGGTCGATCGGCGTCGGCACTTCGGCGCATTCGAGCGACAGACCTGTCGGCCCCGACGGGAGCGAGTAGGACGCCACGGTGTCGGAAGTGCAGTCGCGCCACGTGAGGTCCGTTTGAGGAACGGGCAGTTCGGGCGCCGCGTCCTCGTCTTCCTGGACGGTCGGTTCGCTGCTATCGACTCCTTCGCGCACCACGGCGACATCGGGCCGGACCGATGGTCCCGCTCCGCACGCGGCGGCCACTGCGGCCACCGCGATCCATCCTACCGCGAGCACACCGGTTCTGCGCATGGGGACAGCCTGCCAGGTGTCACCGATCGGGGAGTGCACAGGTGTGGACGTGAGCGGCCGTCCCGAGGCCCGGACATGATCCCGGTAAGAGTGAAATCGGCGCCGCCTCGCGGGGCAGTGGATTGTCCTCGCGACTCGTGAACACATGGTGAACGTTCTGTGAAGTAGGTCGCATTCCGCTTGGGCGGTGCTACCCACTCACTCTGCGGCCTTACGCTGGATGAATGCACGAACGCCTCGTCGACCGCAACCCGGTGGTGCCCGCAGATCAGTTGGTGGCCCAGCTGGTGCCGCCCGCGATGTTCGACGAGGTGAGTTTCGCGTCGTACATCCCCGATCCTGCCGAGCCGAGCCAGGCCGCGGCGGTCAAGGCCGCCGAGGAGTTCGTCGGCAAGGTCGAGAAGATCCGGGGCGGCAAGCGCGGCCTGTTCGGCCGTAAGGCCCCGGCCCAGGGGGCGGGGCTGTACCTCGACGGCGGTTTCGGCGTGGGCAAGACCCACCTGCTCGCCTCGATCTTCCACAGCGCACCGTCCCCGAAAGCCTTCGGCACCTTCGTCGAGCTCACCCACGTCGTCGGAGCGCTGGGGTTCAACAAGGCCGTCGAGGAACTGTCGAGTCACAGCGTCCTGTGCATCGACGAGTTCGAACTCGACGATCCGGGCGACACCATGCTCATCTCCCGGCTGCTCACCGAATTGTCGGCACGCGGAGTGTCGATCGTGGCCACGTCGAACACACTGCCGGGCCAGCTCGGCGAGGGTCGCTTCGCGGCCCAGGACTTCCTGCGCGAGATCAAGAAGCTCGCCTCGATCTTCGAGACGATCCGCGTGGACGGACCCGACTATCGCCACCGCGACCTGCCGCCGGCCCCCGATCCCATCGAGTCGGAGGAGCTCATCGAGCGTGCGGACCAGGTCTCCGGCGCGACGCTCGACGACTTCGACGAATTGTGCGATCACCTGAGCACCCTGCACCCGTCCCGGTACGGCAAGCTCGTCGAAGGAGTGCCCGCGGTCTTCATCAACGGGGTGCACCCCGCGCGCGATCAGTCGGTCGCTTTGCGTCTCGTGGTCTTTGCGGATCGCCTCTACGACGCGAGCATTCCGGTGACGGTCGCCGGCGCACGGCTCGACGAGATCTTCACACCCGAGATGCTGTCGGGCGGGTACCGCAAGAAGTACCTGCGTGCCACGTCGCGTCTGCTCGCCTTGTCCCGTTTCGAGGTTGCCGCCGGCTGACCGGCGGGGCGGTCACAGCACGCGTTGCATGAGGAAATCGTCGTGTGTCTGTGAACCGACAACGAAGGTTCGCGTACCGACGACCTCGAAGCCGTGCTTCTGGTAGAAGCGACGGGCACGCGTGTTCTCCTGGTTCACACCCAGCCACAGCCCGGCACGCCTGCGCTCGGCGGCGCGCTCGACGATCGCGTCCATCAGCGCGGCGGATACTCCGGCGCCGTGATGTCCCGGAAGTACGTACAGCTTGCTGATCTCGATGGCGGGTCGTGCGGTGACCACGTCGGGTACGGCGTACGCGGCCGAGTTCTCACTCGCGGGGTCCACCGAGTTCTGACTCGCGGGGTCCACCGAGTTCTCACTCGCGGGGTCCACCGTGGTCTCACTCGCCGGATCTACGGCCATCAGATAGCCGACGATCTCGTCGTCGACGCAGGCTTTCAGCACGATGCGGCGAGGGTCGGTCAGGTACTCGCTGAAGTTCTCTGCGCTGAGGGTTTCCTCGACGAACGCCGCGATGTCCTCGGACCCGGCCCCTGGAGGGCACGCGAGCGGAAACGTGGTGGCGGCGACTCCGGCGATGGTCTCGGCATCCCAGATGCCTGCCGGACCGACGGAGACGGACTCTTCGAGTGACGACGACGTGGGCATGGATCCAGTGAAGCACCGAGTGGTCGGGGCGGGAAGTTCCGGGCCCGGAAATGGCTGAACCCCAGCCTTGGATGGGGGGTCATGGCTGGGGTCCAATACCATCGGGGGGGATGGCACGTTCCACGCTACCCGAGTGTTTTCGGGGAGTTCCACCTGCTGCGGTCACGTTTCCGTCACATCGTGCACAACTCATTGTTGCGGAACGTTCACAAACCCTTTAAGGTCGGCACCTATGAAGCGCGTACTCGTAGTTCACCGCCGTAGCGGGGTCTGATTCGGACCGACCCCTCGCTGCGGGTCGTTGAGCTATGCGTCGGTCCTTCCTTCTCGCGGAAGACCTCCCGAAATGAACGCCTTCACTTCTTTCATCTCCTCCGATTTCGATGCTGCCTTTGCGCGTCCGTCGGATTCTCGTCGAACCGCTCTGCGTGCCGCACCGGCGTGCGCGCCCGGCAGTGCTACGCCCCTCGATCCTTTCGCTGCGCGGTACGGCCGCCCGCTTCCGCTCCCGCTGCGTGCCGAAGCCGCCGGAATGTCGTGGCCGGAGTTCCTCGCGGTGTACGCCTCCGAGCGCGGTCCCCTTCGATTGGGTGACTGGTCGGCCACCACGTTGCCGGCGGGCCGATCGGCGTTCGAAGCGACGATCGCGGTGGGCGATACGATCCACTCCGCGTCCGCGCTCGCGTGTGGTCCCGTCGCGGGGATGACGGCGATGCTCTACGACCTCGGTTTCGGCATCGAGATCCACTCGTTCCACCGGCACGATCTCGGCGACCTGCACGTGACGTTCCTGCTCTGCGGGTCCGGCGCACGTCGCACGTGGGTGATGGGCATGGGGGAGAGCGGCGTGGAATCGACTCTTCGCGCGATGATCGCCGGAATCAACCGGACCCACACGGCGGCGGCGGGCCGGTAGTCCGCGGGCCCTCGACTCGGATGCGACGCCGGTCGCGTTCCTGATCGAGGGCCGCGTCCACCGGACGGATACGACGAAGGCCCCCTTCCTGAGGAAGGGGG
>NZ_JBHWWX010000023.1:0-61957 GCF_042730335.1 Rhodococcus sp. NPDC060084 | reverse complement strand
ATGGTACTGCACTCGACAGGGTGTGGGAGAGTAGGACACCGCCGAACACCCGTTTGCTGGAGGCCCCCAACTGTGTTGGGGGCCTCCAGTGTTTTGTATGGAGGAGGGGACCCGCGGGTGTGGGTCCCTTTTTTCGTTTGCGCGGAACCGGCAGGTTACGAGATGGTAACGACGTGGTTCTGGGTCCCGCTTTGCCACGTGATGTGGGTAACGTCCGCTGGTGCAAGATCCGCTTGGATCGTGCTGCACGGCGGTGCGCATCCTCCCGGGTCGTTCTAGGGCGACGAGAGGGATCAGACCATGAAGAACAGGTTCGGCTCGGCCGGAATTGTGAAGGCCGCGGCCACTCTTGCGGGATTCGGACTTGTCGGCGCGTCCATGACGGGATGCACAAGCGTCGACAACTCGGGCGAGGGGTCGACTCTCCAGCGACTCCAGGACTCCGGCACCGTCACGGTCGGCTTCGCCGGCGAGGCGCCCTACAGCTTCATGCAGGACGGCGAACTGACCGGCGCAACGGTCGCGCTGCACAGGGAGATCTTCTCGAACCTCGGCATCGACAACGTGGAGGGCGTGGCTACCGACTTCGGTGCCCTCATTCCGGGTCTGCAGGCTGGACGCTTCGACGTCGTCAGCGCCGGCATGTCGATCCTTCCCCAGCGGTGCGAACAGGCTTTGTTCAGTGAACCGGAGTTCAACTACACGACCGCTCTGATGGTTCCTCAGGGCAACCCTCAGCAGCTCAGTGACATGCAGACCATCGCGGACAAGGATGTCCGGATGGCTGTGTTGACCGGTGCGATCGAGTCGGACTACGCGTCGTCGCTCGGTATCGACGCGATGCAGGTGTCCTCACCGCAGGACGGCATGGACGCGGTCATCAACGGACGCGCCGATGTCTTCGCACTGACCGGTATCTCCCTGAACTGGATGAAGCAGAACAACGAGAACGCTCCCGTCGAGGTCACCGAGTCGTTCGTCGCCGAAATCGACGGCGTTCCCCAGGTGGGAGCGGGTGGCACCGTGTTCCGCACGGAAGACACCGAACTCCGCGATGCCTACAACGCCGAACTGGCCAAGATCACGTCGGACGAGGCCACCTACCTCTCGATCGTCGGGGATTACGGCTTCACCGCGGAGGAGATGCCGGATCAGAACCTGACCACGGAGACACTGTGCGAGGGCACCGCCTGAGCGCGGGCTGCGGACAATGGCTTCGGAGTCCAACTTCGAGCAGTTTCGAGATGCAATCCCGCGCCTGTTCGACGGGATCATCGTCACGCTCGAACTGACCATCGGTAGCGCGTTCTTCGCGTTCCTGCTGGCGCTTGCGCTGGGCCTTGCCGGCGGCGCGAAGAATCTCGCGCTGCGCGGCAGTGCGCGTGTGTTCATCGAATTCTTCAGAGGCACCTCACTGCTGGTCCAGTTGTTCTGGTTCTTCTATGTGCTGCCTCTGTTCGGGTACCGCCTCGAACCGATTGTGTGCGGCATCCTGGCTTTGTCGCTGAACTACGGCGCCTACGGTGCGGAGGTCGTCCGCGGCGCCATCGCGTCGGTTCCACGACCCCAATGGGAGGCGGCGACCGCCTTGAACTTCGGGTACTGGCAACGGCTGCGCCGAGTGATCTTTCCTCAGGCCTGGGCGGAGATGATTCCTCCTCTGACCAATCTCCTCATCCAGTTGCTCAAAGGCACTGCGCTTGCGAGTTACATTCTGCTGCAGGATCTCACGTTCGAGATCGAACAGTTGCGGCAGAACACCGGCGACACGTTGTTCGCGTTCGGAATCGGCCTCGTCCTCTACTTCGTGGTCGGGTACATCCTCACGCTGGTGATGAACGCGCTCGAGGTACGCGCGAAGAGTCGCCTCGGCACCGGTCCGAGTATGCGTGAGATCTTCGGGGTCGCGCCGGCTCTGGACGAACCCGCGGGGGTGGTGAAGTCGTGACCGTCGAATGGAGTTGGCAACGCGCCGGAGAGGCGCTGCCCGTGTTGCTCGAGGGCTTCCGCATCACGCTGCTGGCGACGGTGCTGGGTTTCGCTCTCGCTGCTGTGCTGGGTCTGGCCGTGGCGATCATGCGGCGCTCGCTCCCCAAGGTGCTCGCAAAACTGCTCTCGGCGATAGTCGAGTTCATCCGGCTGACACCGCTCGTCGTGCAGTTGCTGTTCGTCTACTACCTGCTCCCGCAATTCTCGGCACTGCAAATCGGTATCGCGGTACTCGGTATCCACTACGCGACGTATATGGCCGAGGTCTACCGGGCGGGTATCGAAGCTGTCCCGGTGGGGCAGTGGGAAGCGGCACGCGCGCTGTCGTTGCCACCCGCCCGAACCTGGCGGGCGGTGATCCTGCCGCAGGCGATTCGCCGGGTCGTTCCGGCTCTCGGCAATTATGCGGTCTCGATGTTCAAGGACACCCCGTACCTCTTCACCATTTCCGTGGTGGAGATGGTGACGGCCGCGCAGCAATTCGGGGCAAGAAACTTTCAATATCTCGAGCCACTGACGATGGCGGGGCTGATCTTCCTCGCCGCGAGCTATCCCACGTCGGTGCTCATCCGCAGATTGGAGCGTCGACTTGCCTACTGATCCGGCCCTCGAGGAACACTCCCTCACGGGCGACAGGTCCACTGTGCCGATGATCGAATTCGACTCGGTCGTCAAGAAATTCGGCGACAACGTCGTTCTCGATCATCTCGACTTCACGGTGGCGGCAGGGGACAGGGTGACGCTGATCGGCCCCAGCGGCTCCGGCAAAACCACCATCCTGCGTCTGCTCATGACGTTGGAGAAGGTGGACGGCGGGGTCATCCGGGTCAAAGGTGAACCGCTCAGCCACGAACGAAAAGGGGACCGTCTGGTTCCTGCGTCGGAGCGGCACCTTCGATCGATGCGTCGCAGCATCGGCATGGTGTTCCAGCAGTTCAACCTGTTTCCGAACATGAACGTGATGGAGAACCTCACGGAGGCGCCCATCCACGTGCTCGGGCGCAAGAAGTCCGAAGCGCAGGAGCGCGCGCGGGAACTGCTCGCGACGGTCGGACTGTCGGATAAGGAGAGTGCGCATCCGACGCAGCTGTCCGGTGGGCAGCAGCAGCGTGTGGCGATCGCCCGGGCGCTCGCAATGGACCCCGACATCCTGCTTCTCGACGAGGTGACCTCGGCGCTCGACCCCGAACTCGTTGCGGATGTGCTCGACGTGCTGCGCACCATCGCCGACACGACCGACATCACGATGCTCATCGTCACGCACGAGATGCACTTCGCGCGAGACGTATCCAATCGCGTGCTGATGTTCGATCAGGGTCGCATCGTCGAGGAAGGCTCGCCCGAGCGCATCTTCACCGATCCCGCACACGAGCGAACACGGAGATTCCTCGACGCGATCATCGCGGGAGAATGAGCACGCGCGGGATCGTCAGTAGGACGGAACGGCCAGGTGGGTAGCTTCGGCCCGGCCTCGGAGCACCACTTCTTCGCCCAGCGTCCACCGGGAGCGTTCCGCGCCGGACGTGGCGTCGAGCGCACGGCGTGACGCGACGACGTGTCCGGGCACGGTTTTCGCGAGTTCGGAGAGGCGTGCCGCCTCGTTGACCGGGTCTCCGATCACCGTGTACTCGAACCGCTCCTCGGCACCGATGTTGCCGGCCACCGCAATCCCGGCGGTGATGCCGATGCCCGCACGGCATTCGGGTACCTCGGCCTCGAGACGCTGCGCCATCTTCCGGGCGGCAGCCAGTGCCCGCCCGGGGGCATCGTCGACGGCAACCGGGGCACCGAAGATCGCAAGCGCGGCGTCACCCTCGAACTTGTTGACGAAACCTCCGGCGGAATGGACCTCGTCGACGACGACGGCGAAGAATCGGTTCAGCAGTTCCACGACCTCGGAGGGGGGTCGGCTCGCCGCGATCCCGGTGGACCCGATGATGTCGATGAACAGCACCGCGACGTCCCGTTCCTCACCCCCGAGGGTCTCTGCCCGGTTCAGCGCTGCCGCTGCGACGTCACGTCCGACATGTTTACCGAACACCTCCCGCATACGTTCCCGTTCACGCAGGCCCTCGGCCATCCGGTTGAAGCCGGCCTGCAACTGGCCGAGTTCGGTGCCGTCGTAGACGACGACCGCTTCGTCGAATCGTCCCTCTTCGATCCGGCGCATCCCGAAACGCACGGACTCGATCGGAGCGATCGTGGATCGTACGGTCAGGTACATCAGGAGTGAGCCCGTGAACAGCGCCACCGTTCCCAGGACGAGGATCGTGATCGCGAGGCGGGTCGTGGTGACCGGGCGGACGAAGGTGAACACCGCGACGAAGATCAGCCCGACGACGGGTACGGCGCTGCCGAGTGCCCACGCGAGCATCACCCGCCCGGTGGTGCCGGCGAACTTCCGGCGAGGGGGTGTGCCCGCTTCGAGGGCTCTCGCGGAAATAGGGCGGAGTGCGAACTCCGTGAACATGTATGCGAAACCGCACACGGTAACCCCGGCGAGCGTGATGGTCAGGGCCACCTTGGGAATCGTCTCGGCGTCGACGATGCCGAAGCACGTGGTGAAGAAGACGAACCCGACGAACCACAGTGCACCCTGCTGAAGGGTGATCCGCCACGGCATCGTGAGAGCGATGCGCTGCTCGTCGGCGGTGGGTGGCCGGTTCTCCAGCGCCCACCGCAACCGGCGGAGTGCCCCGCGGGTGAACAGGACCGACCCCAGGACGATCGCGACCCCCACGTACACAGGCGCAAGGATCGCGGTGATCACGAGGAATTCGGAGGTGAGGACCGATGGGCCGGGGATCACCACGTTGATGAGCGCGGCCACGATCGCCGCCCCCACAAGGTGCGTCCCGATCAGCGACAGGGTGAGCAACAACTGGATGCGGATGCGCTGCCGCCGGACGGGTTCGGCGGGTTCACCGAGGATCGCGGATCCGAGCGGTGCGGTGCGGTTGCTGCGTGCTGGCATGGTCGTTCGAGAGTAGTCGAGCAGATCCACTAGGGTAGGTCCGTGCGTCTAGTGATTGCCCGTTGCCGTGTGGACTACATCGGACGCCTGACGGCGCACCTGCCCACGGCGCGCCGACTCCTGCTCGTCAAGGCCGACGGGTCGGTGAGTATCCACGCCGACGACCGCGCCTACAAACCTCTCAACTGGATGAGCCCGCCGTGCTGGCTCGTCGAGGAACCGGCCGACGAGGCGCAGGCGCTCTGGGTGGTGACCAACAAAGCCGGCGAGGAACTGCGGATCACGCTCGAGGAGATCGAGCACGACTCGAGTCACGAACTCGGGGTGGACCCCGGTCTCATCAAGGACGGCGTGGAAGCGCACCTGCAGGAACTTCTCGCGGAACACGTGGAGACGCTCGGCCAGGGATTCACGCTCGTCCGGCGCGAGTACCCGACAGCGATCGGTCCCGTCGATCTGCTGTGCCGGGACGCCGACGGCGCCACGGTGGCCGTGGAGATCAAGCGTCGCGGTGAGATCGACGGCGTCGAACAGCTCACGCGCTATCTCGAACTTCTCAACCGCGACCCGCTCCTCGCCCCGGTCACCGGAGTGTTCGCTGCCCAGCAGATCAAGCCGCAGGCGAAGACCCTGGCGACGGATCGCGGGATCCGCTGCCTCGTCCTCGATTACGAGGCTCTGCGTGGCACCGAGAGCACCGAGTTCAGATTGTTCTGACGGTGCCCCGCCGCAATCGTCCCCCTACGTCGTCGCGCAGACGCGGACACGCCGAATCGGAGAGCGCCTCCTTCGGTTACGCCACCAGCCGCACCGAGAACGGTCCGGCAGGAGCTGACGACGAGAGGTACACGGTGCGGACAGTGCCGGGAAGCCGCGCCACCAAGCCGTACCGGTGCCCGGGATGCGACCACGAGATCGCGCCCGGCACACCACACGTGGTGGCATGGCCCGTCGACACTCCGGGCGGCGCCGACGACAGACGGCACTGGCACAACGGGTGCTGGAAGGGACGCGGAACGCGGCGGCCCACGCGTCGGTGGTCCTAGCGACAGTGCTCCCTGCCGGCAAGAGCGGGTGGTGTCCACCCTCCCCGTCGTAGTCTGTCGTCGTGGCGCTGCCGATGGCGGGACGTGAGCACTGGAGGCACGGATGACCGAGACGACAGTGGCGGATGTGATGGCCGAACTTGCTGCACTCGAGGACCCGAAGGCACGTGCGGTCAACGAGAAACACGACGACGACCACGGCGTGAATCTCAGCAGGCTACGGGCGCTCGCGAAGCGCTTGAAGACCCAGCACGAGCTCGCGCGGGGGCTCTGGGACACCCGGGACACAGCGGCGAGGCTGCTCGCGCTCCTGATCTGCCGGCCCAGGTCGTTCGAGCGTGACGAACTGGACGCGATGATGCGTGACGCGCGTGCTCCCAAGGTGCGGGTCTGGCTGGTGAGCTACGTCGTGAAGAAGAGCCCGCACGCAGAGGAACTGCGCGCGCGCTGGTTCCGTGACCCGGACCCGGCGGTCGCGAGTGCCGGCTGGGATCTGACCGCCGGACTGGTGGCCACGGATCCGGCCCGGCTGGACCTGGACGGACTCCTCGACATCGTCGAGACAGAGATGAAAGATGCTCCCGACACACTGCAATGGTCGATGAACACCTGCCTCGCCCAGATCGGGATCGAGCACGCTCACCACAGGCAACGCGCGCTCGAGATCGGGGAGCGGTTGAGAGTTCTCGAGGACTACCCGACGTCACCGGGCTGCACGTCGCCGTACGCCCCGGTCTGGATCAGCGAGATGGTAGGCCGCCGCCAGGGAGCAGGGTAGTCGCGCGACGCGTCAGTTTCTGACCTTGCTGGCGACCGCGGGGGAACGTCCCTGGATATTCGGTCCGGAGCCCGTGGTGTTCCGAGGCTGCGTTCCGGAACCGCGGACGCCGTCGGCGGGTTTCGGGGTGTCGGTCTTCTCGGTGTCGGTCTTCTCGGCGGCGTCGGATTTCCCGGTGCCGGCGTTCTTGCCGCTGTCCGTGGTGCGTCCGGTCTCACCGGCTGCCGCGTCGTCCCGGTCCGCTCGCGCAGGCGGGGCGACCCGTCCCTCGGTATCCGCGGTCGCCTTCGGCTTCGCCGCGGGAGTGCCGCCCTCCGTGTTGCGATCGCGGGGAGCGCCGCCACCGGCCGTGTTCCCACCGGCCGAAGTGCTGCCACCGCCCGGACGGGGGGTATCGAGCGAGATCTCCCGGTCGAGCAACTCGCCTTCGCGGTTGATCGCGGCGAGCATGGTCGGCACGTCGTCGAGCTGTTCGCGCACCGCATCGAGCTGGCCGAGGATGCGTCCGCGCAGCATCCGCATTTCCTCCGTGAGGTCGCGGGCGTTGGCGACCTTGCGCTCGGATTGTTCGGTGGCAGTCGCGAGTCGACGGGCGGCTTCCTGCGTCGCCACATCGATACGTCGTTCGGCTTCGGCCTTGCTCGTGCGCTCGAGGTTGTCGAGTTCGCCGAGAAGCTTGCTGCGACGTTCGGCCATCGTGATCTCGAAGTCCTGCTGAACCTGCTCGCGCTTGCTTTCGGCCTCGGCGGCGTGGCGGTCGGCCTCGGCGCGCGCAGCCGCGACGATGCGGTCGGCTTCCTTGCGCGCGGCAGCCATCGTCCGCTTGTGCTCGTCCTCGAATGCGCGGCGCCGTTCTTCGAGCTCTGCGAGCTTCTGTTCGTAGTCGCCGCGGAGTCTGATGCCCTCCTGCTCGGCGAGCGAAATCATTTCCGCGGAGTCGGCCTCGGCGCGCGCCCGCAACTCGGATGCTTCGTCCGAGGCGAGGCGCAGCATCCGGGAGATGCGGTCACTCATACCCTCGGCGGTGGTGGGGGGCACCGACAGCCGGTCCACATCGCGGCGGAGCTCGTCGATCTCGTTGCGCGCATTCTCGAGCTGGCGCGCGAGATCGCGGGCCTGCGCGGACGCGGCGTCGCGGTCGGTCGCGGTCACGCGTAACTCGGCCTCGAACCGCGCGAAGTAGTTGGTTACCTCGTCGCGGTCGAAGCCTTTTCGCACGATCGAGAACGGCAGGTGGCTGGGGGTGCGATCACGATCGAAGACCATGGCGACAATCTACCTGCTGAGGCCGGAGGACACGCTGCGCTCCCGCCGAAACGCGGGCGGGAACGCAGACTCGTGATCCGTCCGCGTGGCTCAGTGCGCGGCGTGAGCGGCCGGCTCGACCAATTCGACGAGAACGCCGCCCGCATCCTTCGGGTGGAGGAAGTTGATGCGGGAGTCGGCGGTGCCGCGACGCGGGGCGTCGTACAGCAGCCGGACGCCGTTGGCTCGCAATGCGGCGGCGACCGCGTCGAGATCGGACACGCGGTATGCGAGCTGCTGCAATCCCGGACCGCTGCGGTCCAGGAACTTGGCGATCGTCGAATTCTCGTTCAGCGGAGCGAGCAGCTGGATCTGGGTCGCGCCCTCCGGACTGCCCGGCACGGACAGCATCGCTTCCCGGACACCCTGTTCCTCGTTGACCTCTTCGTGTGTGGACACGAGGCCGAGGTTCTCGGCGTACCACGTGAGAGCGGCATCGAGGTCGGGCACCGCGATACCGACGTGATCGATCGCGGTGACGAGCCCGGTCGCGAGAAGCGCAGCGGCCGGCGTGGAGGTGGGAGAGATCTCGGTCATGTTCTAGACGGTAGCGTTAACGTTGAATGCGTTCATATCGGGAGTGATGTTTCAGGCCCGGTTGGGCGCCCCACATTTCCCCGATCGTCGGAGGTCGTTTCCGTGAGCAGTTCTGTCATCGTCGCCGGAGCCCGTACGCCCATGGGGCGCCTGCAGGGTTCACTCAAGGACCTCTCCGGCTCCGACCTCGGCGGCGTCGCGATCAAAGGCGCCCTCGAGAAGGCCGGCGTTGCGCCCGAACAGGTCGAGTACGTGATCATGGGGCAGGTTCTCACCGCGGGTGCCGGTCAGATCCCCGCGCGGCAGGCCGCAGTGGCCGCCGGCATTCCCATGGACGTGCCCGCGCTGACCATCAACAAGGTGTGCCTGTCGGGCATCAACGCGATCGCCATGGCCGATCAGATGATCCGTGCCGGCGAGTTCGACGTCGTCGTCGCCGGTGGGCAGGAGTCGATGAGCCAGGCGCCGCACATGCTCGAGAAGAGCCGTGCCGGATTCAAGTACGGCGATGTGACGCTGCGCGACCACATGGCGTACGACGGGCTGCACGACATCTTCACCGACCAGGCGATGGGCAACCTCACCGAGTCCGCCAACAGCGGAGAACGTTTCGTCTCGCGCGAGGAGCAGGATGCCTTCGCCGCGGCGTCGCACCAGAACGCGGCGCGCGCCTGGAAGGACGGCCTGTTCGACGAGGAGGTCGTGCCCGTCGCCATTCCACAGCGCAAGGGCGACCCCATCATGTTCGCCGCCGATGAGGGAATTCGCGCCGACACCACCACCGAGTCCCTCGGCAGGTTGCGTCCGGCGTTCTCCAAGGACGGCACCGTGACGGCCGGTTCGGCCTCGCAGATCTCCGACGGTGCCGCTGCGGTCGTGGTGATGAGCAAGGACAAGGCCGAGGCACTCGGCCTGAGCTGGATCGCGGAGATCGGCGCCCACGGTGTGGTCGCCGGACCGGACTCGACGTTGCAGTCGCAGCCGGCCCGTGCGATCGCCAAGGCGTGCGAGCGCGAGGGTGTCGATCCTCAGGACCTCGATCTGATCGAGATCAACGAGGCTTTCGCGGCGGTGGGCATCGTCTCGGCCCGTGAACTCGGCATCGACGCCGACAAGGTCAACGTCAACGGTGGCGCCATCGCGCTCGGGCACCCCCTCGGCATGTCCGGTGCCCGCATCGCCCTGCACCTCGCGCTGGAGTTGAAGCGTCGCGGCGGTGGCATCGGCGCGGCTGCGCTGTGCGGCGGCGGCGGCCAGGGCGATGCGCTCATCGTTCGCGTGCCGAAGGCCTGACGCGCACTGAGCACGATCACGGCCCCGGCGCACTCCGCCGGGGCCGTGATGTCTCTCACCCCCACTACGGGTCGTCGTAGTCCTCCGGCACAATGGGCGCCATGACGAACATCTTCGACCTGTCCACCCCCGCGAAGCGGTTCCGCCTCGTGGCGATCTGGGAAGCTGTGACGTGGCTCGCGCTCTTGATCGCCATGTTCTTCAAGTGGGTGCTCGGGTACGAAGAAGCGATCGCCATCCCGGGCATGGTGCACGGCGTGGCCGGTTTCATTCCGTTCGTTCTCATCGCGCTTCTCACCGCGTGGGCGCTGAAGTGGGACCTGAAGACCACCTTCCTGGCGCTCGTCTCGAGTGTCCCGCCGTTCGGCACCATCGTCTTCGAGCGCTGGGCTGTGCGCACCGGCCGGCTCGCCGAACTCTCCGCGCCCGAAAGCGCCGAAAAAGTCGACACGGCTGCCTGACCGCCCGGCACACCACCGCCCGGGCATGACAAACTGGAGAGCGTGACTCGACCCGGTTCCCGTCCAGCACGTTCCGCTGCCGCAGCCGCAGCAATGTCCGGCGCGGTGGATCTCGCGCCGCTCAAGGCGAGGGCCACCGCCCCACCGCCACCTCCGCCGAGTGCCGGTGCCTCCGGCGCAATCCCGTCGATCATCGACGTCACCGAAGCGACGTTCGAGGCCGAGGTTCTCGAGCGCTCGATGCAGGTGCCCGTGATCGTCGACCTCTGGGCGACGTGGTGCGAGCCCTGCAAGCAGCTGACCCCCTCCCTCGAGAAGCTTGCCGCAGAAGCCGGCGGCGAATGGGTGCTCGCGAAGGTCGATGTGGACGCCAACCCGCGGATCGCCCAGGCGTTCGGTGTGCAGTCGGTGCCCACCGTCGTCGCGATAGCAGCCGGGCAGCCTCTTGCCGACTTCCAGGGCGTCCAGCCCGAAGCCGCGCTCCGGCAGTGGCTCGACGCGATCCGCGAGGCCGTCGCCGGCAAATTGTCGGGACCCCCGAGCGCCGACGGTGAACCGGCCGAACAGCCCGTCGACCCGCGTTTCGAGGCTGCGGAGCAGGCTCTCGAGCAGGGCGATTTCGAGGGCGCCGAGGCCGCCTACCGGCTGATCCTCAACTCGGAGCCGAACAACACGGACGCGCAGGCCGCACTGCGGCAGGTCCGGTTCCTCGGCCGTGCGCAGCAACTCCCCGCCGACGCCGTCGAGCGCGCAGACGCGGCCCCGGCCGATCTCGACGCTCAACTGGCGGCGGCAGACGCCGAATTGTTCGCTCAGGACCCCGAAGCGGCGTTTGCACGCCTGATCGAATTCGTCCGTCGCAGCGCGGGTGACGAACGTACCGCGGCGCGTACCCGGCTGCTCGAACTGTTCGAGTTGTTCGACCCGGCAGAGGACTTCGTGGTCTCGGCTCGGCGCAAGCTCGCCATGGCGCTCTACTAGAACTCCACGACCGACCACACGTGTGTAACGGCCGCTGCCTACCGGTAGCGGCCGTTACACGCTGCTTCACCGCCGAGCACGCCGGTGCGGAACGCGTCGACCCGTGAGAAACCACTGGGGACCGTGTTGCCGTTGACGTCGCTCGCGGCCAGGCCGTCGGTGAGCAGACCGGACACCGCCTCGTCGAGGTCACCGGGGGAGAGCCACACCATGTTCGCGTCGGGCCCCACCTCGGCCGCGAGCGGGCTCATCGGGCTCAGCGCGGCGCTGATCACGCCCGACAGACATGCCGCGCGGAGCGCCGTGCGAGGCTCGGTCAGCGATTGACCGTTCGCGTGCTGGACAGCCAGCGCATACCGCGACGCGATCAGCACGTACGCGTTGTAGTCGCCGCGGACATCGGCGCTGAATTCGTTGCCGGAGGAGTCCTCCGGTGTGCTGCGCTCGGTGAGCGCGGCGAGGTCCACCCCGATCGTGTTCGTGGCAGGGCAGTACGACACCGGGGAGGTGAACGCGGCGTCCGCACACGCGAGTTCGGCTCCCGAAAGATCCAGTGCCGGCGGGTCTGCCAGCTCGAATACGCGCTCGAACGACCGGAAGATGAGGTCGACGGAGTCCGCGGTGACCGGAAGCTCGCCGTCGTCGCTGCCGTCGAAGTATTGCGGCAGGTCCGCGCGGCGGGTCTCCACCTCCGCGGCGTCGATCTCCGCGCACGCCGCGGCGCCGTCGGTGAAGCCGATCTGGACGGCGGTGACCCGCTCGAACGCCGAACCGTGGATGGAATCCGGATCGTTGGGATCGGTGTCGCGGAACAGCACCATCGACGCGAGCACCTTGTTGAGGCCGTCCGAGGTGTCGAGTTCGAAATGCGCCGCACGCCCCTCGGCGACGTGTCGCATGAACGCACCGGCGAAACAATCGGCCTGCTGTTCGAACACGATGCCGGGGTCGTCGTCGGCGATCAGGCCCGCCGTGTACTGGATCGCGTGACCGTACTCGTGCGCGAGGACCATGACGGCCGCCATCGGGCCGAAGTCCTCGATCAACTGGGGCATCAGATAGGAGCGGTCCCATCCGATGACGTCGCCGAGCCTGCAATACGCCGCATTGACGAAGTCGAACGTCGGTTCCCCGCAGAACCGGGGGCCGCGCCGTTGGGAGGGATCCCACGACATGATGGTGGACACCGGCTCGAACGAACCCTTCGCGATCGTTCCGAACTCTCCACGCCAGTAGTCCTCGATATCGCCGATCGCGTTGCCCGCGAGAGTGTCGATGGGACCACCGTCGGTGTTCTCGATGACGACCCCGGCGTCGGGAACCCCGTCACGGGGCCCGCTGTACCCGCTCGTGACGGGCAGGCCGGCGACCGTGAAGGGGTTGTCGTAGACCGACACGGGCGTGCCGTCGATCTGTTGCGCACACCCTGCCAGCAGAACCATCGCGATCACCGGCACCGCCACCCGCTCGAACCGGCGTGTCCGTCTCACGTTGTGGTGCTCCTGTCGTCGAATGCGGGTTTACCCCCGCAGCGACAACCAGATGGCACCGTGCGCGGGCAACGTGACCCGAGCCGACGCGGGACGTCCGTGCCACGAATGCTCCGTGGCCTCCACCGCACCGAGGTTTCCGGTGCCGTGACCCTGATAAGCGGTCGCGTCCGTGTTGAGAATTTCTTCCCACGTGCCGGGTTCGGGTAAACCGACACGATAGTCCGCGTGAGTGCTGCCGGAGAAGTTGTGCAGGCACGCGACGACCGAGCCGTCACTGCCGAACCGCAGAAAGCTCAGCACGTTGTTGTGCGCGTCGTTCGCGTCGATCCACGAGTAACCCTCGGGTGAACTGTCGAGCGTGTACAGCGCGGGGTGCGCACGATAGGTCCGGTTGAGGTCGCCGACGAGCCGCTGGATGCCGCTGTGGAGTGGCTGGTCGAGCTGCCACCAGTCCAGTCCGCGTTCCTCCGACCACTCGGCGACCTGACCGAACTCCTGACCCATGAACAGCAATTGCTTGCCCGGGTGTGCCCACATGTAGGCGAGCAGTGACCGGAGACCCGCGGCGCGGGTGTCGTCGTCGCCCGGCATCCGGGTCCACAGTGTGCCCTTGCCGTGCACGACCTCGTCGTGGCTGATGGGCAGCACGAAGTTCTCGCTCCACGCGTACATCAGCGAGAACGTGATTTCGTGGTGGTGGAAGGTGCGGTGCACGGGGTCGCGCGACAGGTAACCGAGCGTGTCGTGCATCCAGCCCATGTTCCATTTCATGGTGAACCCGAGTCCGCCGACGTTCGTCGGGCGGGTGACACCGGGCCACGACGTGGACTCCTCGGCCACCGTCACGACCCCGGCATGCTGCTTGTGGATCGTCGCGTTCAGTTCCTGGAGGAATCCGACCGCCTCGAGGTTCTCGCGACCGCCGTAGATGTTGGGGGTCCAGCCGCCCGCGGGCCGCGAGTAGTCGAGATAGAGCATGGAGGCGACCGCATCGACACGCAGCCCGTCGATGTGGAACTCCTCGATCCAGTACAGCGCGTTCGCGACCAGGAAGTTCCGGACTTCGGCTCGTCCGTAGTCGAAGACGTAGGTACCCCAGTCCAGTTGCTCACCGCGCTGCGGATCGGCGTGCTCGTACAGCGCCGTTCCGTCGAATCGCGCGAGTGCCCATTGATCCTTGGGGAAGTGGGCCGGAACCCAGTCCATGATGACGCCGATACCTGCGGCGTGAAGCCGGTCGACGAACTCGCGGAAATCGTCGGGTGTGCCGAAACGCGAGGTCGGGGCGTAGTAGGACGTGACCTGATAGCCCCAGGACCCGCCGAACGGGTGCTCGGCGACGGGAAGCAGTTCCACGTGCGTGAAACCCGTCTCGAGGACGTACTCGGCAAGCTGGTCCGCCATTTCGAGGTAGGTCAGGCCGGGGCGCCAGGACCCGAGATGTACCTCGTACACGGCCATCGCCTCGCGCACGGGTTCGGAGGTCGCGCGGGCGGCGATCCAGTCGTCGTCGCGCCAGGTGTGGCTGCTCTCGGTGACACGGGAGGCGGTCGCCGGCGGCACCTCGGCAGCGAACGCCATCGGATCGGCCTTGTCGAGCACCGAACCGTCGTGACCGTGGACCCGGTACTTGTACAGGTCGCCCGGTCCGACTCCGGGGATGAAGACCTCCCACACTCCGCTGGAACCGAGCACCCGCATCGGTGCGGTTCGTCCGCCCCAGCCGTCGAAGTCGCCGACGACGGTCACGCCGCGTGCGTTCGGAGCCCACACGGCGAAGGACGTCCCTGCGACGGGGCCGTCCGGGGTGTCGTAGTGCTGCGGGTGCGCGCCGAGGATCTCCCACAGCCGCTCGTGCCGTCCCTCGTTGAACAGGTGACGGTCGAGTTCGCCGAGCGTCGGCAGGAACCGGTATCCGTCGGCGACGACGACGGTGTGGTCGAACGGGTACGTCACGACGAGGCGGTAGTCGGCCAAGTCGAATTGCGGGACCAGTGCGCTGAAGACGTCGTGGCCCACCGGCTCGAGCGGGTAATCGATACCGCCGATCCGCGCGGCAACCTTCTCCGCGCCCGGACGCAACGTGCGCACGACCGTGCCCTCCGGATGCGGGTGTGCGCCGAGGACGGAGTGGGGGTCGTGGTGCTCACCGGCGGCCAGTCGCGCGAGGTCTTCCGGGCGCGGACTGTGCCGCCGCCGCGGTGGTTCCTCGGAGGAAGTCGGTGGGGGCACTGTCACGTGATTCTCCTGTAGGCGAGAGTCGATCGGGCCGGAATCCCGATCGGGGGCAGCACCATGATGTGCGCGACCGATTTCCACGGTTCGAGCCGCACATAGTTGGCTTGTCCCCAGATGTACTGTTCCCCGCTCACCTCGTCGTAAACGGGGAGCTGGTCCTGCCACTCGTGGCCGATGGACGGCATGTCCAGCCAGACGGTGCCTTCCTCGGCGCCGTACGGGTTGAGATTGACCACGACGAGCACCGCATCGCCGGTCACCGGATCGTGCTTCGAGTAGGCGATCAGAGCGTCGTTGTCGATGTGGTGGAAGGTGATGTTGCGCAACTGCTGTAAGGCGGGGTGTGCGCGCCGGATGCGGTTCAGGGTGGTCAGCCACGGCTCGAGCGATTCGCCGCGGCGTCGTGCCTCGTCGAAACGGCGTGGACGCAACTGGTACTTCTCCGAGTCGAGGTACTCCTCGCTGCCGGGACGAACGGCGAGGTGTTCGTAGAGCTCGTATCCGGAGTAGACGCCCCAGGTGGGGGACAGGGTCGCGGCGAGCGCGGCTCGCAACGCGAACATTCCGGGCCCGCCGTGCTGCAGCGTCTCGTGCAGGATGTCGGGCGTGTTGACGAACAGGTTGGGCCGGGCCTCGTCGGCCTTGGCAGCGATCTCACGTCCGAATTCGGTGAGTTCCCACTTGGCCACGCGCCAGGTGAAATACGTGTACGACTGCGTGAATCCGCGTCGTGCCAGGCCGTACATCCGCGCGGGCCGAGTGAACGCTTCCGCCAGGAACAGCACGTCCTGATCGGTTTTCTTGACCTCGGCGATGAGCCATTCCCAGAAGTCCGGCGGCTTGGTGTGCGGGTTGTCGACCCGGAAGATCTTGACCCCCAGAGAGATCCAGTGCCGGACCACCCGGAGCACTTCGGCGTAGATCCCCTCGCGATCGTTGTCGAAGTTCACCGGATAGATGTCCTGGTACTTCTTGGGCGGGTTCTCGGCGTACGCGATGGTCCCGTCCGGCAGCACGGTGAACCACTCCGGATGGTCACGGGCCCAGGGATGATCGGGCGCGCACTGCAAAGCGAGATCGAGCGCGACCTCGAGTCCGAGTTCCTCGGCCCGCAGCACGAACTTCCGGAAACTGTCCTCGTCGCCGAGTTCCGGATGGATCGCGTCGTGGCCACCTTCCTCCGCTCCGATCGCCCACGGTGAACCCACGTCGTCGGGCCCCGCGACGAGGGTGTTGTTGGGGCCCTTCCGATTGACCCTGCCGATCGGGTGGATCGGTGGCAGGTAGACGACATCGAACTCCATCGCCGCGATGCGCGGCAGATCCTCGGCCGCGGTCTCGAAGGTGCCGTGCCGGGGCGTGCCGTCCTCGTTCCAGCCTCCCGTCGACCGGGGGAAGAACTCGTACCATGATCCGAACAGGGCCCGCTTCCGGTCGACCACGATGGTGAAAGCTTTTCCCCGCGTGATGAGTTCGCGGAGGGGCTGAGCGCGGACGATCTCGGTGACGTCGGCGGAGAAGGCCGGTGCGACCCGCTCCGCCAGCGGCCGCTCGGAGCGCAGAGCCGCGGCGACGGCGAGCAGGGCGGGCCGGTTTCCGCGCAGTACGCCGCGCGCAGCCTTCTCGAAAATCCGTGCGCCGCTCTCGAGATCGTTGGCGAGGTCCTCCGGGCCCTGTCCCGCGGTTATCTTCGCGTCGACAGCGTGACGCCATGTGGACACCGGGTCGCTCCAGGCCTCGATGCGGTAGGTCCAGATGCCCGGGGTTGTGGGCGCGAACACCGCGTGGAAGGTGTCGGGTTCGGAGCCCGGCACCATCGGAATGCGGGTGAGCTTGGCCGGTGTCCCGGGTGCCGTGGCGGGCCCGCGCACGGCGAGCGTCGCGGCGATGGCGTCGTGGCCTTCGCGCCAGACGACCGCAGCGACCGGTACCACCTCGCCGACGACTGCCTTGGTGGGATACCGACCACCGTCGATCGATGGCTGGACGTCGTCGATGCCGAGGCGACCTGTCACGCTTGCTCCGTTCCGTACGGGACCGGGACGTACCCGGGCCGGGGCGTACTGCGGCCGTAGTTCGTGTCAACCGTAATGGAGGCGGCGGCACGGGGCCGATCATGTGGTGGTGACCTCGGGGATACCCGGTAACCGATGTGACGAACCGTATCGGTTACCACGGTTCACCGCGCGTGACTCCTGGGCAACACGCTGTTCCCTAACGTCTCCGGGGTGAGGTTCGACCGGTCTGCGGAGCCACACCGAAAGGGCGTACACCATGGGCACAGGCGGCGGGAACGGCCGGAATTGTCGGGCCTGTTCGGTTGTGGACGGGAATGTGCTCTGCGGCTTGTCGGTTCCGGCACCGGAGGCACCGCACACCGGCGGACATGAGTAGGCTTCCCAGAGTGAAAGCCTTGCGTCGGTTCACCGTACGAGCCCACCTTCCCGAGCGCCTCGCCGCGCTGGGGACTCTGACCTCCAACCTGCGGTGGTCGTGGCACCCGGAGACCCAGGATCTCTTCGCCGCCGTCGATCCCGAACTGTGGGAGCGATGCGGAAGCGACCCCGTCCGACTGCTCGGCGAGGTCCCGCCGGAGCGCCTCGACGCGCTCGCCGAGAACGAGGAGTTCCTCTCCCGGCTCGACGCCGCCGCGGCAGACCTCGACCACTATCTGGCCCGGCCCCGGTGGTATCAGCAACAGCAGGAGCGCGGGACCGCCGTGCCCGAGGGAATCGCCTACTTCTCGATGGAGTTCGGTGTCTCCGAAGTTCTGCCGAACTACTCCGGCGGACTCGGCATCCTCGCCGGTGACCACCTCAAAGCGGCCTCCGACCTCGGTTTGCCGCTGATCGGCGTCGGATTGCTCTACCGCTCCGGCTATTTCCGGCAGTCGCTCAGCGCCGACGGCTGGCAGGTCGAGCATTACCCTGCCTACGACCCGCAGGGACTGCCGATCAAGCTGCTCACCGAAGCCGACGGCACCACGGCGCTCGTCCAGGTGGAGATCCCGGGCGGCCGCACGCTCGACGCGCGGGTGTGGATCGCCCAGATCGGCCGGGTGCCGCTGCTGCTGCTCGACTCGGATATCGCGAGCAACGACGAACAACTCCGCGGCGTCACCGACCGGCTCTACGGAGGCGACCAGGACCACCGCATCAAACAGGAAATCCTGGCCGGGATCGGTGGGGTCCGCGCCGTCCGCGCGTACACCCGCATCCACGGCCTGCCCGACCCGGACGTGTTCCACATGAACGAGGGGCACGCGGGATTCCTCGGTGCCGAGCGCATCCGGGAACTCGTCACCGGCAGCGGCCTCGATTTCGACGAAGCGCTTGCCGCGGTCCGCGCCGGAACGGTCTTCACCACCCACACCCCCGTGCCCGCCGGCATCGACAGATTCCCGATCGAGCTTGTGCGCCATTACTTCTCGGGGCGTAACGGCGAAAACGAGTCGGCGCTCCTTCCCGGCCTGACCGTCGACCGCATTCTCGCTCTCGGCCGCGAGTCGAACCCCGACGTCTTCAACATGGCTCACCTCGGGCTGCGGCTCGGGCAGCGCTGCAACGGCGTATCGAAACTGCACGGTGAAGTCAGCCGGCACATGTTCGAAGAGTTGTGGCCCGGTTTCGACGCCACCGAGGTCCCGATCGGGTCGGTCACCAACGGCGTCCACGCGCCCACCTGGGCGGCACGCGAATGGCTGGCACTGGCCGACCGGCTGGCAGGACCGGATCTCGTCGAGGAATCGCGCGGCTGGGAACTGCTCCAGACGGTCGACGCCAAGGAACTGTGGGACATGCGCAACGACTTGCGCGGGATGCTCGTCCGCGAAGTGCGGCGTCGCCTGCGGAACTCGTGGATCGAACGCGGCGCGACCGACGCCGAACTGGGCTGGGTCGATTCCGTCTTCGACCCCGACGTGCTCACCATCGGTTTCGCGCGACGCGTGCCCACCTACAAGCGCCTGACCTTGATGCTGCGCGACCCGGAACGGTTGCGCGCGCTGCTGCTCGACCCCGAGCGGCCACTGCAACTGGTCGTCGCCGGCAAGAGTCACCCCGCCGACGACGGCGGCAAGGCGCTCATTCAGCAGGTCGTGCGATTCGCCGACGAGTACGGCGTCCGTCACCGCGTGGTGTTCCTGCCCGATTACGACATATCGATGGCGCGCTACCTCTACTGGGGCTGCGACGTCTGGCTCAACAACCCGCTGCGACCGCTCGAGGCCTGTGGCACCTCGGGGATGAAGTCGGCACTCAACGGCGGCCTCAACCTGTCCATCCGCGACGGATGGTGGGACGAGATGTACGACGGTGAGAACGGCTGGGCGATTCCGACCGCGGACGGGGTCGACGATGAGCGCCGCGACGACCTCGAGGCGGGTGCGCTGTACGAACTGCTCGAGCGTTCGGTCCTGCCGCGCTTCTACGATCGCGACATCGACGGGGTGCCCGGCCGGTGGATCGAGATGGTGCGGCACACCCTCGAAAACCTGGGACCCAAGGTGCTCGCGTCCCGCATGGTGCGCGACTACGCCGTCGACTACTACATTCCGGCAGCGGAGTCGGCGCGGACCGTCGCGGCCGACAACTTCGCCGGTGCGAAGGCTGTCGCCGAGTACCGGGAGCGCCTCGAAGCAGCGTGGCCCGGAGTGCGGGTCGCACACGTCGACACGGAGGGACTGCCCGAGGTTCCCGAGATCGGTTCACGGCTCGCGGTGACCGCTCACGTCGATCTCGGTGAACTCACGTCCGGGGACGTCGAAGTTCAGGCCGTGATCGGCCGGGTCGGGTCGGACGACACACTCAGCGATATCGTGTCCGTCCCGATGTCCCACACCGGCAGCGGATCGCTCGGCGACGTGTTCGAGGCCGACGTCAGGCTGCCGTTGGCCGGGCCCGTCGGTTACACCGTGCGAGTGTTGCCGCACCACGATCTGCTCGCCTCGCCGGCCGAGTTCGGGATGGTCGTGCTGCCCTGAGACCGGACCGGGTGGATCCGCACTCCGTCGTGGAGGTGGGTCCACCCGGGCTGTCAGCTGCGCAGCCGGGTCAATGCCTTGCGCACGACCTCAGGATCCGTCGTCTCCCAGAACGGCGGAAGTGACGCGCGCAGGTAACCGCCGTAGCGCGCGGTGGCGAGCCGCGAATCGAGTACGGCGATGACGCCGCGGTCGTCGGTACTGCGCAGCAGGCGGCCAACCCCCTGCGCGAGGAGCAGCGCCGCGTGGGTGGCGGCGACCGCCATGAAGCCGTTACCGCCGCGGGCTTCGACCGCCCGCTGCCGCGCGACGAGCAACGGATCGTCCGGACGGGGAAACGGAATGCGGTCGATGATCACGAGCGACAGCGACGGCCCGGGAACGTCGACGCCCTGCCACAGGGACAGGGTGCCGAACAGGCTGGTCGGCTCGTCGGCGGCGAACTTCTCGACGAGCGCGCCGGTCGCGTCGTCGCCCTGGCACAGTATCGGGGTGTCGACGCGTTCACGCAGTGCCTCGGCGGCCGCCTTCGCCGCTCGCATCGACGAAAACAGGCCGAGGGTGCGCCCGCCGGCCGCGGTGACGAGTTCGGTGATCTCGTCGAGGTGGCTCGGAGGCATGCCCTCGCGGCCCGGCGGCGGTAGTTTCTTCGCGACGTAGAGGATGCCGGACTTTTCGTGGTCGAACGGGGATCCGACATCGATCCCGTTCCACTTCAGGGCGCCGGTGTCGGACGGCGGTTCCGCCCCGGACGCCGACGTGGTGTCGCTGCGGACGGCAGCCTGCGGCGGAAGACCCCAATCGATGGCGAGGCCGTCGAACGACCCACCGACGGTCAAGGTCGCGGACGTGAGGACGACGGTGGACTCGCCGAAGAGCTTGGAGCGCAGCAAGCCGCCCACCGACAGCGGCGCCATCCGGACCGTGCGGCGGGCAACACCGCGGAACTCGTCGGCCGCGAGCCACACCACGTCCTTGCGCTGCGACGGATCGGGCTCGTCGAATGCCGTGAGGATGCGCACCGCGCAATCGTGGACGTCGTCGATCTCGGCGAGTGCCTGGTTGCGGGCTGCGGCGGCTTCGGGATCCATGCCCGGTTTGGGCGAGCCGATCGAGGTATGCACCGCCCATGCGGCGTCGCGGACTGCTGCCAATGCGGCACCGGCGCCGTCGGGCACGGCGTCCCACCGGCCGGGAGGAAGCTCGTCGAGCAACGAGTCCCAGTTCTCAGCGGCGCCCTCGAGGCGGTCGACCTCCTCGTCGCCGGCCAGTTTGAGGCAGCGCCGCGCAGCGGCGGACACCGTGCTGCCCGACAGTTCGGCGGTGGCGACCCCGGTGACCCGGTCCACGAGTTCGTGGGCCTCGTCGACAACCACCACGTCGTGTTCGGGGAGGATCTGGATTCCGGTGATCGCGTCGATCGCGAGGAGCGCGTGGTTGGTGACGACGACGTCGACCTGCGCCGCTTCGGCTCGGGCGATCTCCGCGAAGCAATCGTCGCCCACCGGGCACCGCGATTTGCCGAGGCACTCGCGCGCCGTGACGCTGACCTGACGCCAGGCCTGATCGGACACGCCGGGGGTCAGGTCGTCGCGGTCGCCGGTCTCCGTATCCGAGGACCACTCGGTGACCCGGCGCACCTCGCGTCCGATCCGCGACAGCGTGAAGGCGTCGAACAGACCGGTGTCCGGGGGTTCTTCCGCCAGACCGGTATTGATCTTGTTGAGGCACAGATAGTTGCCGCGGCCCTTGAGGATCGCGAAGCGAGGACGGCGGCCGAGCGACTCGGTGAGGGCCTTCGCCAGTCGCGGCAGGTCACGTTCGACGAGCTGCCGCTGCAATGCGATGGTGGCGGTGGAGACGACGACCGTGCGGCCCGTGCGGACCGCGTATCGGATGCTCGGAACGAGATATGCGAGGGACTTGCCGGTGCCGGTGCCGGCCTGCACGGCGAGGTGCTCACCGGTGTCGATGCTGTGCGCCACCGCCGACGCCATGGTCAGCTGATTCCGTCGTTCCTTGCCGCCCAGCGCGTGTACCGCGGTTCGTAACAGCTCGGGCACTTCGGGAAGATCGGGCACCCGTCAAGGGTAGCGGGAGGCACCGTCACGTTCCGGTGCCTACCCGCGCGGCTTCGCGGCCGCGTCACCCCGCCCGGACGAAGCGGGTCGGGATCGCCGGATCTCCCGCCGACAGCGTCATGCCCTCCCACGGCAGGCTCACCATGCCCTGGGCGAGGAACCGGCGGCTCTCCTCGAGTGTCGGCAGATCACCGACCGGCCGGCCGCCGCGCACCAGCGGAATCGTCAGGTCCTGGACCACGGATCCGTCGCCGTCGGGTACCCGGTCCAGGTGCGCCGGGTAGACGACCTCCTCGACGAGGGTCCCGCTGCGCCGCGCGTACCGGACCGCCTTCTTCGCGCCGCCGCGCGACTCCTTCGCCGCGCTGCGCTTCTCGACGGGGATCCCCGCCACCTCCACGAGCTTGTAGACCATCCCGGCCGTCGGCGCTCCCGAGCCGGTCACCACGGAGGTTCCGACCCCGTACGCATCCACGGGCTCGGCGCGCAGGCCCGCGATCCCGTACTCGTCCAGATCTCCCGACATCACGATCTGGGTACCGGTCGCGCCCAGGCCGTCGAGCTGAGCGCGGACCTGGCGGGCCAGCACGCCGAGGTCACCGGAGTCGATACGCACCGCACCGAGGCCGGTCCCCGCGACCTCGATGGCAGTGTTCACACCGGCGGTGATGTCGTACGTGTCGACCAGCAGCGTGGTGTCCACCCCGAGGGTCTCCACCTGGCTGCGGAAGGCCGACGCCTCGTCGCGGCCGGCGGACGTCGTGTGGAGCAACGTGAACGCGTGCGCCGCAGTGCCCGCGGCGGGGATCCCGAACCGGCGGGCGGCCTCGAGGTTGGACGTCGAATCGAACCCGGCCAGGTAGGCGGCGCGCGTCGCGGCTACCGCAGCCTCCTCGTGGGTGCGTCGAGACCCCATCTCGATCAGGGTGCGCCCGTCGGCGACGCTGACCATGCGGGCCGCTGCGGACGCCACGGCGCTGTCGTGATTGAAGATCGACAACGCGAGTGTTTCGAGCAGCACACACTCGGCGAACGTCCCGCTCACCGACAGGATCGGGGAGCCGGGGAAGTAGAAATCGCCTTCGCGGTATCCGTCGATGTCGCCGGAGAAGCGGAAATCGCGCAGCCACTCGACGGTGCCGGGCGCAAGAAACTCCGACACGGACGCCAGTTCGTCGTCCCCGAACGAGAACGTGGCGAGCGCGTCGAGCAGACGGCCCGTGCCGGCGACGACGCCGTATCGGCGACCGTTGGGCAAGCGCCGGGCGAACACCTCGAACACGCACGGACGATCGCCGGACCCGTCGGCCAGCGAGGCCTCGAGCATCGTCAATTCGTACTTGTCGGTGAACAGTGCGGTGCTGCCGTGAATCGCAGCGGCGGTGGCTTCGGACACCCGAACACTGTAGATCGAGGACTCGGCGGCGGGTTTTTCGGCGCGCGCGAACGCCGTACCCTGGACCGCATGGTGCCGGGTTCCACGACAGTTCGTTTCGACGTCCGCGCAATGGCGGGGCAGGCCGTCCCGGCCGAGGCCGAGCAGGTCCAGGAGACCGAATCCGTCGACCGGCCGTGGGTCACCGTCGTCTGGGACGATCCGGTCAACCTCATGCACTACGTGACGTTCATATTCCAGAAGCTGTTCGGGTACAGCAAGGCCAAGGCCACGGAATTGATGCTCGAGGTACACAACGAGGGTAAGGCGGTCGTCTCGAGTGGCTCGCGTGACAAGATGGAGCACGACGTGCAGCGTCTCCATGCCGCCGGCTTGTGGGCGACCATGCAACGGGACGAATGACCCCAGCCTCAGGAGGACCCGACCGACGTGCGGCCGTGGATCAGGAAGAACTCGCTCAGCGGACCGAAGCTTCGCTCGGAGATGGATGCCCACGAGGCATCGGTCCTCAGATCGCTCGTCGCCTCGGTCCTCGGGATGCTCGAGGATCGGGCCGGCCAGGCGCCGCAGGACGACCTCGCTCAGCTGACCGGCTTGCGCACCGGTAACGCCACGCCACCGGACAACCCGGCAGTGCGACGGCTGCTTCCCGACTTCCATCGGCTCGAGCAGGACTCGGCACAGCACGCCGACGACGAGTCTGCCGACCTCAACGGAGCGATGCGCAGCCTCCACGAACCGGACATCATCGACGCGAAACTCGCAGCGGGAGCAATGATCCTGCGCACGGTTCCGGAGACCGGCGGTCGCGTGGTCCTGACTCCCGAACAGGCCGAATCCTGGCTGTACGCACTCAACGACGTGCGCCTGGCGCTCGGCGCAACACTCGACATCGACGACGACACCCCCGAGGTGCTCGACGACGACGACCCGCGTGCGCCGCACCTCGACGTCTACCACTGGCTCACCTGGGTGCAGGATTCGCTCGTGCAGGCCCTTCAGCCATGACCGTCGCCGGGCCCACCGACTCGATTCTCGACGTGAGCGGTCTGCGCGTGGGGCACTGGCAGGCTCTCGACACCGACGTCCGCCTCGCGGACGGGGACACCCCGGGCAGCGGATCCGCCACCGGATGCACGGTCGTGCTCGCCGAGCCGTCTGCGGTTGCGTCCGTGGACGTGCGTGGCGGGGGACCGGGTACCCGGGAAACGGACCTGCTCGATCCCAGCCATTCGGTTCAGCGGGTCGATGCGGTACTGCTCACCGGAGGCAGTGCGTACGGACTGGCCGCCGCGGACGGCGTCATGCGTTTCCTGGAAGAGCACGGCCGCGGCATCCCCATGGGTTCGCCCGGTGCGGTGGTGCCCATCGTCCCGGCCGCCGTGATCTTCGATCTCCCGGTCGGAGAGTGGGACGTCCGCCCGGATGCCGCCGGCGGCTATGCGGCCGCTGCCGCTGCGGGGGAGTCGTCGCTGCTGCGGGGAAGTGTCGGTGCGGGGACCGGCGCCCGGGCGGGTGTGCTCAAAGGCGGGGTCGGTTCAGCGAGCGTATACATCACCGACGGACCGGCCGCCGGAGTGACGGTGGCCGCACTCATGGTCGCGAACCCCGTCGGTTCCGTGTTCGATCCCGACACCGGCCTGCTCTGGGGGGTGGGACCCACCCGGGCCGCAGAACTGGGAATGACCGCGCCTACGGAGTCCGAGATCGCGGCGGCGCGTGCCCTGGGAGAGAAGCGCACCGTCCTGAACACCACGATCGGGGTGGTGGCGACCGACGCACCGCTGTCCAAGGCAGCGTGCCAGCGGGTCGCGGTCGCCGGGCACGACGGACTCGGCCGCGCGATACGCCCCGCCCACTCGCCGCTGGACGGCGACACGATCTTCGCTCTCGCCACCGGTACGGCGCATCTGCCGGACAACCCCGGCGTTGCGGACGCGTTCGCCTCCGAACTGCCCGTGCTCGCCGCCGTGGGCGCTGCCGCTGCCGAGGTGGTCGAACGTGCCATCGTCGATGCTGTGCTCGCGGCGACGGGAGTCGCCGGAATCCCGTCGTACCGCGACGTCTTCCCCTCCGTGTTCCGCTCGTCGATGTCCTGATCCGGCCGAGAGGGCCACAATGGAGTCATGACCACCCCGACCGGTACCGGCACCGACTCCACGCACAGGCCGATCTGGCAGCGCGCCGCGCTGTGGACCGGCGGTTTCGTTGTCCTCCTCTACGGGATCGAATTCGCCGACGTCGTCCTGCCCGCCGACCTCGATGCGGCCGGAGTGGAACCCCGCACCGGTGACGGACTGTGGGGGATCCTGTTCGCACCGATCCTGCACGCCGACTGGGCGCACCTGACCGCGAACACCGTGCCCGCGCTCGTGCTCGGGTTTCTCGTGATGCTCTCCGGAATCGGCCGGGGGATCGCGGCGACGGCGATCATCTGGCTCGTCGGCGGAATCGGCACGTGGCTGTTCGCCGGGTCCGGCGAGAACCACATCGGGGCCTCGACACTGATCTTCGGGTGGCTCACGTACCTGATCGTGCGCGGAATCTTCACGCGCAAAGCAGGACAGATCCTCCTCGGCGTCGTCGTGCTGTTCCTCTACGGCGGGATGCTGTGGGGCGTACTCCCGAGCGAGCCGTGGATCTCGTGGCAAGGGCATCTGTTCGGGGCGCTCGGCGGTATCCTCGCCGCCTGGATTCTGTCCTCCGCGGGCCGCACGACACGCAGGACCACGACCGTGCCTCCGCTGCGCTGACCCCGGGCCTCCCCTCGCAGGTTGTTCACTCGGAGGCCTGCGCGTCACAGCTTTGTCGCAACTGTGAGTCTGCGCCTGAAATGACGCATTGGCTTCATCACAGGGCGTCCGGCATGGCAGCATGACGGGTATGCGCATGACCGTTCTGGGGTGCTCCGGCAGTGTGGCCGGGCCGGATTCCGCCGCATCCGGATACCTGCTGACCGCACCGGACACCCCGCCTCTGGTCATCGATTTCGGTCCCGGCGTCCTCGGCGCACTACAGCGTCACGCGGATCCCGGTGAAGTCTCGGTTCTGTTGTCGCACCTGCATGCCGACCACTGCCTGGATCTGCCGGGCCTGCTGGTGTGGCGTCGCTACTCCCCGAATCCTCCGAACGGCCGGACTCTCGTGTACGGCCCCAGCGGTACGGCGTGCCGGATCGGTGTCGCCTCGGCCGAGGTCGCCGGTGACACCG
Source organism: Rhodococcus sp. NPDC060084 (assembly GCF_042730335.1). Taxonomy (NCBI): domain Bacteria; kingdom Bacillati; phylum Actinomycetota; class Actinomycetes; order Mycobacteriales; family Nocardiaceae; genus Rhodococcus; species Rhodococcus sp. NPDC060084. Next base: position 35,193 of record NZ_JBHWWX010000023.1, on the reverse strand, counting down.
ACGACGTGAGCGACACCCTCGACGTGCGAACCGTCGTCGAGGGAGAACCGATCCGTTTCGGAGCGCTCGAGATCACGCCCGCCCGGATGCAGCATCCGCCGGAGTCCTACGGATTCCGGATCACCAGCGATTCCGGGCGCACTCTGGTCTATACGGGAGACACCGGCATGTGTGATGCCGTGGTCGATCTCGCACGCGGTGCCGATGTTCTGCTCTCCGAAGCATCGTGGACCCATGAGCCGGGGGAGCGGCCGCCGGGAATCCATCTGTCCGGCACCGAAGCCGGACAGATCGCCACCCGAGCGGGTGTCGGAGAACTGCTCCTGACGCATATTCCGCCCTGGACATCGCGCGAAGACGTCATCGCCGAGGCGAAGGCCGAATACTCCGGCCCGGTCCACGCGGTGTCCGCAGGCGACGTCTACCGCATCTGAACCGCCTCCCGTCATCGCCTAGGCTCGGGTGCGTGACGACACGAGAAGACGGCAGGGCGGACGATCAACTCCGCGACATCCGCATCACCCGAGGGTTCACCAACCATCCGGCCGGATCGGTACTCGTCGAATTCGGGCAGACCCGGGTGATGTGCACGGCGAGCGTCGAGGAGGGCGTGCCGCGCTGGCGTAAGGGCTCGGGACTCGGGTGGGTCACCGCCGAGTACGCGATGCTTCCGGCCTCCACGCACACGCGTAACGGCCGCGAATCCGTCAAGGGCAAACTCGGCGGCCGCACCCAGGAGATCAGCCGGCTGGTGGGCCGCTCGCTCCGCGCCTGCATCGACCTCGCCGCGATCGGCGAGAACACCATCGCGATCGACTGCGACGTGCTGCAGGCCGACGGGGGAACCCGCACCGCTGCCGTCACGGGCGCATATGTCGCGCTGAGCGACGCGGTGACGTGGCTGCGCGCCGCCGGCCGTCTCGCCGACCCCCAGCCGATCTCGTGTCAGGTCGCCGCGGTGAGCGTGGGCGTCGTCGACGGCCGGATTCGTCTCGACCTGCCGTACGAAGAGGACGTCCGCGCGGAGGTCGACATGAACGTCGTCGCCACCGACACGGGCACGCTCGTCGAGGTCCAGGGCACCGGTGAAGGCGCGACCTTCCCGCGTTCGACGCTCGACAAGCTGCTCGATTCGGCGCTCTCCGGCATCGAAGAACTCTGCCGGATCCAGCGAGAGGTGCTCGCACAGCCGTATCCGGGTGTCCTCCCCGAGCCCGCGGTCGCCGACCACGGGAAGAAGAAGTTCGGGGTCTGACATGACCGTGCGAGTTCTCGTCGCCAGCCGCAACGCCAAGAAGCTCCGTGAACTGCAGCGGGTGCTCGACAGTGCGGGCATCGCCGGGATCGAACTGGTGGGACTCGACCAGGTCCCGCCGTTCCCGGAGGCACCGGAAACCGGTGCGACCTTCGAGCAGAACGCGGTAGCGAAGGCACGCGACGGCGCGGCCGCCACCGGTATGCCGTGTGTCGCGGACGACTCCGGCCTCGAAGTCGACGCGTTGCGCGGGATGCCCGGGGTCCTGTCGGCGCGATGGAGCGGACGGCACGGCGACGACGACGCCAACACGGCACTGCTTCTCGGCCAGCTTCAGGACACCCCCGACGAGCGTCGCGGGGCAGCCTTCGTTTCCGCCTGTGCGCTGGCCTTCCCCCCGGAAGACGGGGACATCGACGTAGCGGTCGTGCGAGGTGAATGGCGCGGCCGCATCGTGCGGGAACCGCGCGGGCAGAACGGGTTCGGCTACGACCCGATTTTCGTGCCGGAGGGTGAGGAACGCACTGCGGCGGAACTCACCGCGGAGGAGAAGGACGCGTCGTCGCACCGGGGGCGTGCGCTCGCCCAACTCGTCCCGGCCCTGGCCGCGCTCGCCGCATCTCGATAGCGAGGTGGTCCGGCACCGCGGCGGCCGCACGTGCGGGACGGCATCGTGCCCGCGTGCGCCCCGGGAATCCCGGACGTGACCGACCGTCGACGAAGAACGACACCTCGGACGTCAGTGAACGTCCGAGGTGTCGTTCTCGTTCAGTGACCAGCGCATGTCGACGACGGTGCCCCCGGGCGAGCGGTCGACCGTCATCTCGGAGGTCAGGTTCCGAATCAGTGTCAGGCCATGGCCGCGGGAACGTCGAGACTCGTCGTCCGACGCGTCGTGCCAGATCCCGTGGTCGGTGACGAGCACGTGGAGTTGCCCGTCTGCTGGACGGTAGATCGCTTCGAAATCGAGTGTCGCTGCCGGGTCGCCCGGGGCGTAGGCATGCTCGACAGCATTGGCCAGTGCTTCGTAGCTGGCCAGAAGAATGTCCTGGCGACAATCGTCGTTCAGGGGCAGTTGCGCCAGCCAGCGACGCATGCTGCCACGGAGGAGTGCGATCTCGGATGGATCGGCCCGCACACCCCGATGGCTGATGCCATCGGGGGTGAACGATGCGGGCTCGTCATAGGCGGACGACATGGGTTCCTCGGTTCGTCGATGCTGTTACGCCTGCGGTGAGGAGTCCTCCGCCCCACCGCCCAGCGCGCCGAGTGCGTCGCCGAGGCGAGGATGAACCGAGAGCACCTCGCCGAGACCGAGCAGTTCCAGGGGCCGGGCGGTCGCACTGCCGTGTGCCACCACCGCGAAGCCGCGGTCGTCACCGGCGCGCTTGGACAGTTCGACCAGCAGGGCGATTCCCATGGACGCGAGGAAGTCGACTGCGGTGAGGTCCACGACGAGTCCGGTGGCATCGGTATCGAGGAGGGCGAGCGCCTGCTCTTCCAGCATGGGGGCGCTGGTCATATCGACCTCTCCGCTGATGGAGAGAACGGCGACGGATCCCTCCCTGGAGGTCGAGTACGTCATATGAGGATGTGCGGTAAGTGGATCGTTCACCGCCCTATCATGCAAGATCGCGCCGACAGAAGCGAGAAACAGGTTGAAGATTGCGCCGTCCCAGCCGTCGGGACCGACCCAAACGGATGTCTGTATTGTTCGAATGCAGCAGGGAAGGACGACCAACGTGGACGTGTACCGACCGGATGACTCGACGTACCATCCGTCGCTACTCCTCATCGAGGACGACCCCGGCGACGCCTTGCTCGTCGAGGAGTTGGTTGCGGACAGCGCTCCCGAGATGAAGGTCGTGTGGGTCCAGTCACTGGCTGCGGCCCGCGAGGAGTTCGCCGTCCGGATGCCGGACTGTGTGCTCCTCGACCTCCACCTCCCGGATGCCAGCGGTCTCGAGGCTGTCGCCAAGGTCAAGCAGATCGCCGAATCGGTGCCGATTGTCGTGCTCACCGGGCTGGCGGAGGAACAGACAGGCCTTGCGGCGGTGTCGGTCGGCGCCCAGGACTACCTGGTCAAAGGCCGCGTCGAGCCGGATCTCTTCGGTCGTGCCGTCCGGTATGCGATCCAGCGAAAGCAAGCGGAACAGGCCTCGGCCGCCCTGCAAGCCGGCCAGTTGCGTGCGCAGGAGAACGCACGCCTGGAGCGCGGCTTGCTGCCGTCGCCCTTGTTGCAAGCCACCGGAGATTTCGATGTGGTCGCGCGGTACCGGCCCGGCCGTACCTCGGCATTGCTCGGCGGTGACTTCTACGATGTCGTGCAGACCGAGGACGGCACCGTGCACGTCCTCATCGGCGACGTCTCCGGTCACGGACCGGACGAAGCGGCTCTCGGCGTCGGATTGCGTATCGCGTGGCGCACTCTTGTGCTCACCGGAGTCACAGGACCGCGCCGACTGCACAAACTCGAGGAGATCCTGGTAGCCGAACGGTCGGAGAACCGGATCTTCGCATCTGTGACCAACCTCTCGATGTCCCCTGATCGGCGGACCGTCGAAGTCATGCGCGCGGGCCACCCGGGACTGCTGCTCCGGAACGGTAGTAGCGTGGATTGGCTGGAGGCTCCGGGCGGACCGGCACTGGGTCTGCTGCCGAGTCTGTCGACCTGGCCGGTACACGAGATCACCTTGCCCTCCGGGGCGGCGATCGTGCTGTTCACCGACGGCTTGTTCGAAGGTCATCGCGGCGAAGGCCGCGAACGACTCGGGGAGGAGGGTCTGCTTGCTCTGGCACGGGCCTGCGCCGACCTGGGCCCCAACGATTTCACCGACTCCCTCATCGCACGTGCGGAGGAACTCGCCGAGAGCAATGGCGGACTGTCCGACGACGTGGCAGTGGTGTACGTGCAATGGAAGAAGGAAGTGGACGCACCCGCATGACGACAACCGACACCCCGGAGCCCGACGGCACGGCAGGGAACAGGGCAGGATCCTCCACGGTGACCAGCCGTGGAGGGGGCCCCACCGTGCAGGGCTGGTTCCTGATCGTGCTGAGCATCATGGGGGTGCTGGTCGTGCTGGGCGCCATCGTGGGCAGTCACTATCTGCGCGAGACGACCGCCATGTCCGACTACGTGAGGGATCGCATCCAGCCCGCCCGAGTCGAGGCGTACCGGCTGCAAGCAGCCCTGGTGAACCAGGAAACGGGAGCGCGCGGCTATATCCTCGCCGCCGATCCTGCCTTCCTCCAGCCCTACGAGGACGGTCGCCTGGACGAGCAACAGGCAGTCGAGACGTTGCGGGGGCTGGTGCGCGGTGAAGAAGATCTCATCGCCGATCTCGATGCCGTCGAAGCGGCCGCTGAGGACTGGCGCCGCGTCTACGCCGTACCGCTCGTGTCGACCGTTGTCCCGGGTGATCCCCGCCCGGCCGATCCGGTTGCGGTGGAAGCAGGCCGTGTCGCCTTCGACCGGCTGAGAGTCCTGTTCGACGTCCAGAACGAAGGCCTCCTTCAGGCTCGCGAGGACGGCATCCGAGAACTCGAAGCCGTCCGGACCAACCGCGACACCATCTTCGCGTCGATGGTCGCGGTCTTCCTGGTCACCGGAGTAGGGATGGCGTTCCTCGTACAGATGATCGTGGTACGGCCCCTGGCAAGGCTTCGCGAAGCGACCCGCAAGGTCGTCGCGCGCGAGGAATTCGGCCACCACATCACGCCCGAGGGGCCGGCGGACATCCGCGCGCTCGGCCAAGACGTGGAGAACATGCGCGAACGGATCGTCCGAGAGCTGGAAGTGTCCCGCGAACGTCATTCCCAGCTGGAAAGTCAGGCGATCGACCTCCAGCGGTCCAACGCGGAACTCGAACAGTTCGCCTACGTCGCGTCCCACGACCTGCAGGAGCCGCTGCGGAAGGTCGCGTCGTTCTGCCAGCTGCTCGAGAAGCGCTACGGCGACAAGCTCGACGAGCGCGGAACCCAGTACATCGCGTTCGCGGTCGACGGCGCCAAGCGCATGCAGATCCTGATCAACGACCTGCTGACGTTCTCTCGGGTCGGGCGGGTGAGCGACGATCACGTCCGCGTGGCGCTCGATCCCACGCTGGATTCGGCACTGGGCAACCTCGCCCAAGCCGTCGAAGAGTCGGAAGTGATCATCGAGCGGCCCGAAAAGCTCCCCGAGATCGTCGGCGACCCCACGCTGCTGGTGATGCTGTGGCAGAACCTGCTCGGTAATGCCATCAAGTTCCGCCACCCGGACCGTCCGATCAGGATCCGTATCGGGTGCGAGCGACTCGGCCAGGGCGAGCAGGCGATGTGGCAGTTCTCGGTCGAGGACACCGGCATCGGCATCGCCCCTGAATTCTCGGACAAGGTCTTCGTCATCTTCCAGCGCCTGCACGGACGTGACGTCTACACCGGTACGGGTATCGGTCTTGCCATCTGCCGCAAGATCGTCGAATACCACGGTGGGGGGATCTGGCTCGACCCCGAGTACAAGGGTGGTGCCAGGTTCTGCTTTACCATTCCCGCTGTGGGTGACAAGGAGCCTGCACAAGACGAGGCTCTGGAAGGAGCATCTGCATGACGATTCCCGGCGAGCCCATAGACGTTCTGCTGGTCGAAGACGACCCCGGCGACGAGCTGATGACACGCGAGGCGTTCGAGGACAACAAGATCGGCAACACGTTGCACGTCGTACGCGACGGCGAGGAAGCGCTCGACTTCCTGTACCGGCGTGGAGCCCACGAGGGTGCGCCTCGGCCGGACCTCGTTCTGCTCGATCTGAACCTGCCCAAGTACGACGGCCGGCAGGTCCTCGAGAAGATCAAGTCCGACCCGGACCTCACCGACATCCCGGTCGTGGTCCTCACCACGTCGGCTGCCGAGGAGGACATCCTCCGAAGCTACAAACTGCATGCGAACGCCTACGTGACAAAACCGGTCGATCTCGACCAGTTCATCCGGGCGGTCCGGCAGATCGACGAGTTCTTCGTCCAGGTGGTACGCCTGCCGCGGCGCTGACCCGCGCGTACAACACTCGCGTGAGACGAATCGGGTGGATGTGGTCGGATCTCTCCGGCCGCATCCACCCGATCGTCACGCTGGGGAGTCGTCAGACCCCGAAGTCGGCCTTCACCTGCTGGGTGCGCTTGTGCTCGACGTAGAACGACAGGAACGGGATCGTGCCGGCGAGTAGCGTGCCGACGGTCCGGCCGAGCGGCCAGCGCACCTTGATCGACAGGTCGAAGGTGAGCACGAGGTAGACGGCGTAGACCCACCCGTGCACGATCGCGATCCACGCGGGCACATTCTCGATGCCGATGATGTACTTGGCGACCATCTCACCCGTGAGGATGAGGAGCCAGATGCCGGTGGCGTACGCGAGGACGCGGTAACGCAGCAGGGCGGAACCGATCTTCTTGCGGTCCGCGTCGCTGACGACGCGCGTCGTGCCGGCGGACGCCTGCTCGGGGGTGGTGCTCACTGAGCGCTCCTATCGGACCTGCGCGCCAGCTGCGCGAGGTACTCGTTGTACTCCTGGGTCTGCCGTGCCTCAGGCTCGTCGGCCTCTTCGGCCAGCGCTTCCGCCACCGTGCGGGGGCGGGAGGGGAGCAGATCGGCGGGAATCTCGGTGGGTTCCTTCGGCTCCGACGGACGCGGGGCGCCGGTGGCCTCGGCTTCGGCCTCTTCCGCCTCGAGTTTGACGAAGCGGCGGTACGCATAGACGCAGAAGAATGCGAAGGCCGGCCACTGGAACGCGTAGCCGAGATTCTGGTAGGTGCCGCCGACTTCCTCGAAGCGCATCCACTGCCAGTAACCGAGCCCGAGGCATCCGCCTGCAGCTACCAGGACCAGGACAACCAGGGCGAACCGGCGGGGCGGTCGATACTCGGACACACTCTCGACGGTACCCGAGCGGTGCACCGACCTGCCAAGACGGTCGATGCACCGTGGGTCATCTCACGTGGTGCGCGAGGGGGGACTCGAACCCCCACGTCCGAAGACACGGATACCTAAAACCCGGGCGTCTGCCAATTCCGCCACTCGCGCTTCACGGACACAATACGTTACGGCTCCTGGCATGCCGACTCGAAGCCGAACCTGCGCCTGCCGGCCCAGGTCGGCGTCTGACTGTGGCAGTTCGGGCAGAGAAATCGCACGTTCTCGGGACGGGAGTCGTTGGGGTTGCCGTCGACGTGATCGACGTGGAAGACAAGCCTTTCTCCGTTCCAGACGGGCCCGGTGGTGCAGACGGCGCAGCGGTGCTCCCGGCCCGTCTCGAGAAGCGCGCGGCGAAGGAGATGTGGCTTCACGCGGGGAGCACCACGGGGGCGCTCGGTGAGGATCTCCGTCCAGTGTTGTCGTCCTGCACCGCCGCTGGGAAGGCGTGGTCGCCCTGTGAAGTGGGAGGTGTCGATACCGAGCGCTTTGATTCTGCGGCCGAGATGCGTGTGATGTCCCCCGTTCGGTGTGAGGCCGAAGTACCTCATGACCTCCGCGACGTTCGTCGAGTGCCGCACTGCTTCTTCCAGCACTTCCTTCGTGTACTTGAGCGGTCGTGCCATCACTACCCCCTGCTCGGTTATCGAAGCGAACGTGTGTTCGAACGATGGCAGGCTAGCGGGCCGGTCCGACACGGGGCGTGGCCGGAGGCACGGCCAAGGCCTCCCGTCAAGGAGGTAACGATTCGGTAACGATAAAACGTGAGGGGTCCTCGGGTTATCGGATATCCACGCATCGATGCAGCCAGGCGTGATTCTGGTTACTCGCGGGTTCGTCTTGGCGTCCGATGTGAGGTAACTCACCGGTCCGCGCCATGTCGCGGCCTCGGTGCTCCACAAAACATGAGGAACCCCTCATGATTCTGTGCGAATCTGGGCGTGCCCGTCAGAGCACACCGAAGTCCGTGCGACACACCGCGCCGGCAGTGCAGCACCACAGGAATGCCTCGACCAGGGGTGTCCAGGAGAGGAAATACACGCGTGACGATCGACGAGACCACACCAGGCGACAACGGACGGAACTCGAAGGCATCACGACGCACCGGTGAACGGGGAGCCGTCGGCGCATCCCGGGGTGCTCTGGTGGACAAGTTCCTTGCCGGCGAGCGCTATGCCCTCGCGTTCGGTGGCCAGGGTGCGCCGTGGCTGGACTCGCTCGGAGAACTCACCCGTGACAACGGCCTCGAGCCCGCACTGACGGACCTCGTCAACGCAGCAGCGGCATACCTCGCGCCGGTCGCCGCAGATCTCGTCGTGGTGCGCCCCGCGGGCTTCGACCCCGTCGCATGGATCCTCGAGCACGAACTCGCGGACGAGGACGCCCCTCTCGCCGGGCCCACCGCTGCAACTCTGACGTCCGCCGCCGTGTCTCTTCCCGGCGTGCTCCTCACCCAGCTCGCCGCGCTGCGTGCGCTGGCGAACCAGGGGCTCGACGTCAACGAGGTTCCGCCGTCCGCCGTGATCGGCCACTCCGCGGGTGTCCTCGCGGTCGAAGCCGTCTCCGCCGGCGGCCGCAGGGACATGGAGATCCTGGCGATCTCTCAGCTCATCGGAGCGGCTGCAGCGCTCGTCGGACGCCGCCGCGGTCTTCTCGCGGGCGCGGGCAGGTTTCCGATGCTTGCCGTCGCCGGCGTCGATCCCGAGCGCCTCCGCTCGATCGTCGCCGAGACCTTCCGAGACCAGGATCCTTCTCGGAGTGCGGTGGTCGCGATCCGTAATGCCCGCCGCCGCGTCGTGCTGTCCGGTCCGCCGGCCGCGCTCGAGCGCGTGCAACAGCGATGCGAGCAGATCACCGCTGCCGAGACCCGCGAACGTGAGTCCAAGCAGCGTGGCGGCGCGGTGTTCTCACCGACCTTCGAACCCGTCTCGGCCGAGGTGGCATTCCACCACCCCGCATTGGCGGACGCCGTCGACCAGGTCGCCGATTGGGCAGCCCGCTGCGGTCTCGATGCCCACCTGGCCCGCTCGCTCGCCGAATCGATCCTCGTGGCCCCGATCGACTGGGTGGAGCAGGTGGACACGGCACTCGAGTCGGGTGCGTCGTGGATTCTCGACCTGGGCCCAGGCGAGCTGCTCACGCGCATGACCAGTTCCGGACTGCGCGGCCGTGGAGTCGGAATCCTCGCCGCGTCCACCCGTGGTGGCCAGCGCAATCTGCTCACGCCCGGCGCGGAGCCCGAGATCCCGCGCGCATGGACCGAGTTCGCACCGACCCCGATCACGCTGCCGGACGGTCGCGTCGGTGTGGAGACGGCGTTCACCCGTCTCACGGGCAGGTCACCGATCCTGCTCGCCGGTATGACGCCGACGACCGTCGACCCTCGGATCGTCGCGGCCGCTGCGAACGCCGGCCACTGGGCCGAACTCGCGGGCGGCGGGCAGGTCACCGAGCAGATCTTCGCCGACAACGTCGCGGGCCTGCAGAACCTGCTCGAGCCCGGCCGCGCGGCGCAGTTCAACTCGATGTTCCTCGACCCGTACCTGTGGAAACTGCATGTGGGCGGTAAGCGCCTGGTGCCGAAGGCCCGCGCGGCAGGCGCACCGTTCGACGGTGTCGTCGTGACGGCGGGTATCCCGGACCTCGAGGACGCGGTGCAGATCATCTCCGATCTGCGCGACGCCGGCATCGAGCACATCGCGTTCAAGCCGGGCACCGTCGCACAGATCCGTTCGGTGATCCGGATCGCGAACGAAGTTCCGAACTTCCCGGTGATCGTCCACATCGAGGGCGGTCGCGCCGGCGGTCACCATTCGTGGGAAGACCTCGACGACCTGCTCCTCGACACCTACGCCGAACTGCGCACCCGCCCCAACCTCGTGCTGTGCGTCGGCGGCGGTATCGGTACCCCCGAGAAAGCGGCCGACTACCTGACCGGTCGCTGGGCGACGCGTCACGGTTTCCCGGCGATGCCGCTCGACGGCATCCTCGTCGGCACCGCGGCGATGGCGACGCTCGAGGCCACGACCGCGCCGGCCGTCAAGCAATTGCTCGTCGACACTCCCGGCACGCCCGACTGGGTCGGTGCGGGTACCGCATCCGGCGGTATGGCGTCGGGCCGCAGTCAGCTCGGTGCCGACATCCACGAGATCGACAACGCGGCCTCACGCACGGGCCGTCTCCTGGACGAGGTCGCCGGTGACGCCGACGCCGTGGCGGCGCGCCGCGACGAGATCGTCGCCGCCCTCGACATCACAGCCAAGCCGTACTTCGGCGACGTCGGCTCCATGACGTACCTGCAGTGGCTGCGCCGCTACCTCGAGCTCGCCGTCGGAGCGGATCATGCACCCGAATTCGATTGCGGCGCAGACCTGTCCGACGCCGTCGCCGAAACGCATGTCAGCCTCTGGACCGATGTGTCGTGGCGCGAGCGCTTCCGATCGATGCTGCAGCGCGCCGAGGCACGCCTGCACCCCGTCGATCGCGGCCCGATTCCGACGCTGTTCGCCGACGACGCCACGCTGGAACGGCCGTACGCGGCGCTCCACGCGCTCACCGCTCAGTACCGCGACGCGGACGAGATCGTCCTCCACCCCGCCGACGTGCCGTTCTTCGTATCGCTGTGCAAGACCCCCGGCAAGCCCGTGAACTTCGTGCCCGTGATCGACCGGGACGTTCGCCGCTGGTGGCGTTCCGACTCGCTGTGGCAGGCACACGACCCTCGTTACGGCGCCGATCAGGTCTGTGTCATCCCCGGCACCGTCGCCGTCGCGGGAATCACGCGAGTGGACGAGCCCGTCGGTGAACTGCTCGATCGGTTCGAGAAGGCCACCGTCGACGAGTTGCTGGCTGCCGGTATCGAGCCGACGCCGATCGTCGCGCGGCGACATCTCGATCTCGCGCCCGGCGTGCTCGACGCGGTGCTCTCCTCCCCGGACGTGTACTGGGCCGGTCGCCTGACCCGCAATCCGGTGCACCGTCTCGGCGACCTGAACGACTGGAACGCGGAATCCGATTCCGCGGCGTCGCATGCGCCGACCGGCGCGACCCTGACCGTCCTCGACGACCGGCACGTCGGGTTGCGCGTCCCGCTCGCCCGGGACAAGGCCGTCGACATCCGCATCACCGTGCCCTCGTCCGTGGGCACCGGCGGAGCACCTGTCGTGAGCGACACCGACGCGGACGCGGCGATGTCTGCGCTGCTCGGCGTCGCAGCGGGCCAGGAACTGCCGGCCGTCAAGAAGGGCGCCGCCCGGGTCACCCTGGGCTGGCTGCCGGAAAAGATCGCGGACCACGCCGGAGTGACCGGTTCGGGCCTGCCCGAGAACCTGACTCCCGCCGGCAACGGCGTGCCCGACGTGCTCGTCGGTGCGTGCTGGCCCGCGGTGTTCGCCGCACTCGGGGCCGCACGCACCACCGCCGACCGGTCCGTCATCGAGGGCATGCTCGATCTCGTTCACCTCGATCACGCCATCGACGTCAAGAACGGTCTGCCCACCGAGCCCGCCTTCCTGGGTGTCAAGGCAGAGGTCGCCGGAGTCTCCGACGCCGATCTCGGTCGTGTCGTGCAGGTGAACGTCGTGATCACCGCCGACAACGGTGACGGTTCCGGCCACAACGTCGTCGCAACCCTCGTCGAGCGCTTCGCGATTCGCGGTCGTACCGGCAGCGCCGAACTGGCCGATCCGGTCCGCGCAGGTGGCGCCCTGAGCGAGGATGTCACCGACACGCCTCGTCGGCGCCGCCGCGATGCGGTGATCGTCGCCCCCACCGATATGACCGCGTTCGCGAGGGTCTCGGGGGATCACAACCCGATCCACACATCCGGCAACGCCGCGCTCCTGGCGGGGCTGGGCGGCCCGATCGTCCACGGTATGTGGCTGTCGGCGGCCGCTCAGCAGGTCGTCACGGCCGCCGAGACGGACGCGAAGCTCCCGGTGAGGAAACTGACCGCGTGGACGACGCGCTTTCTGGGCATGGTCCGGCCGGGCGCGAAGATCGACGTGCGCGTCGATCGGATCGCCACGGATCGCGGCGCCGAGGTCGTCGAGGTGAGTTGCCGGGTCGACGGGGATCTGGTCATGGTGGCCACCGGGCGCATCGCCGCCCCGAAGACCGTCTACGCGTTCCCGGGACAGGGCATCCAGCGTCCGGGCATGGGTCTCGACGCCCGCGCCCGCAGCAAGGCCGCCCGGGAGATCTGGGATCGCGCCGACAAGCACACCCGCACGGCTCTGGGGTTCTCGATCCTCGCCGTGGTGCGCGACAACCCGACAGTCCTCACAGCGCGGGGCGTGACCCACAAGCATCCCGACGGCGTCCTGCATCTGACGCAGTTCACGCAGGTCGCGATGGCGACGCTCGGCGTCGCGCAGATCGCGGAGTTGCGTGAGGCCGGCGCGTTCCTCGAGGATGCGCTCCTCGCCGGGCACTCGGTCGGCGAATACAACGCCCTCGCGGCGGTCGCCGGTGTGCTGCCGCTCGAGGCCGTGCTCGAGGTGGTCTTCCAGCGTGGCTCGGCGATGCACGCTCTCGTGCCGCGCGATGCGCAGGGCCGCTCGGACTACCGCATGGCGGCGATCCGGCCGTCGCAGTTCGGCGTGGCCGACGAGGACCTCGAGGCGTTCGTCGCCGCGGTCGCGGACCGGTCCGGAGAGTTCCTCGAGATCGTCAATCTGAACCTGAGAGGATCGCAGTACGCGATCGCGGGCACGGTGGCGGGTCTCGACGCACTCGAGAAGGTGATCGAACGCAAGGTCGCCGAGTTCGGCGGCAAGCGCGCCTTCATTCTCGTGCCGGGCATCGACGTGCCGTTCCACTCGACCGTGCTGCGCGGCGGTGTGGACGACTTCCGGGAGCGCCTGCTGCACCTGCTTCCCGAGCAGATCGATCCGGACATCCTCGTGGGACGCTATATCCCCAACCTGGTGCCCAAGCCGTTCGACCTGAGCCGTGAATTCGTCCAGGAAATCGCGGATCTGGTGCCGTCCGAGCCGCTCGCCGAGGTCCTCTCCGACTTCGACGCGTGGTCGGCGGACCGGTCCGGGCTGTGCCGCGTCGTGCTGGCCGAGTTGCTCGCATGGCAGTTCGCATCGCCGGTGCGCTGGATCGAAACGCAGGACCTGCTGTTCGCGCCGGAATCCGAAGGTGGTCTCGGCGTCGAGCGGTTCGTCGAAATCGGCCTCGGTGCCGTCCCGACGGTGGCGAACCTGGCGTCGCAGACGTTGAAGCTTCCGGGCCGATTCGGTCAGCCCGTCGAGGTCCTCAACATCGAGCGTGAAGCATCGGTCGTGTACTCGACGGACGTGGATCCCGCACCGTTGGAAGACGACGAGCCCGAAGCACCGTCCGCCGAGGCCGCGCCCGCTGCGACCGCGGTCCCTGCTGCTGCCCCGGCCGCGCCGGCCGGTGGCCCGACCCCCGACGACATCACGTTCAAGGCCGCCGACGCCACGAAGGTGCTCATCGCCCTGTGGACGAAACTGCGCCCCGATCAGATCGGCCCCGCGGACACGATCGAGGCATTGTGCGACGGCGTGTCCTCACGTCGTAACCAGTTGCTCGTCGACCTCGGTTCCGAGTTGTCGCTCGGTGCCATCGACGGTGCTGCGGATGCGGACATGGGCGCGCTGGCCGGCACGGTCGATCGTCTGGCCCGTACCTACACCCCGTTCGGGCCGGTGCTGACCGATTCGATCAACGACCACCTGCGCAAGGTGTTCGGCCCGTCGGGCAAGCGTCCCGGCTACATCACCGACCGGGTCGCGAAGGTGTGGGGACTCGGCGAGGGCTGGGCCCGGCACGTCACCGCGGAGGTTGTGCTCGGTAGCCGCGAGGGCACGTCCGTTCGCGGCGGTGACCTCGGCGGGTTGTCGCAGGGTGCGCTCGCGGACACCGCGTCTGTGGACGCGCTGATCGACGCCGCTGTGCAGTCCGTCGGGTCGCGCCGCGGGATCTCCGTGTCGATGCCGTCCGCCGGTGGCGGGACCGGCGCGACCGTCGACGCCGCGGCACTCGGGGAGTTCACCGAGCAGATCACCGGCCGGGACGGCGTCCTGGCGAGTGCTGCACGCCTGGTGCTCGAGCAACTCGGCCTCGACCAGCAGGTTTCCGGCCTGGCCGACAAGGCCGACGACGAACTCGCCGAGTTGGTCTCGGCCGAGCTCGGCGCGGACTGGTCCCGGCAGGTTGCGCCCGCCTTCGACGCTCGCAAGGCCGTGTTGATCGACGACCGCTGGGCGACCGCACGCGAGGATCTCGCCCGGATCTGGCTCGGGGACCCGATCGGCGTGGAGCGCTTCGACGGTGCGGGCGCGACGGTCGCTGCGCACGCCGCGTTCTGGCGGGCCAAGGCCATCGACGCGGGCCGCGTGGTGTCGGCCGAGACCTACGGTCGTATCGCGGCCGCCGCCCAGGCCACGGGCGACGCCGCGTACACCGGAGAGGTCGCAGTCGTCACCGGAGCCAGCAAGGGCGGCATCGGCGCCGCGGTCGCAGCCGAGCTACTCGGGGGCGGCGCAACGGTGGTGGTCACCACGTCGCGTCTCGACTCGACGCGCCTCGGTTTCTACAAGGATCTCTATGCGCGGAACGCTCGCGCCGGTGCTGCCCTCTGGGTGGTGCCCGCGAACATGGCGTCGTACGCCGACGTCGACGCGCTGATCGAGTGGATCGGCACCGACACCGTCGAGAACGCGGGCGGCACCAAGAAGCTGATCAAGAATGCGCTCACACCCACCCTGCTGTTCCCGTTCGCCGCACCCCGTGTCGCCGGATCGCTGGCCGACGCCGGTGCTCGCGCCGAGATGGAGATGCGGGTTCTGCTGTGGTCGGTGGAACGGCTGATCGCCGGTCTGTCCGGCATCGGCGCGGACACCGACGTCGACACGCATCTGCACGTCGTGCTGCCGGGCTCCCCGAACCGTGGGATGTTCGGTGGTGACGGCGCGTACGGCGAGTCCAAGGCGGCACTCGACGCGATCGTCACCCGCTGGAGCGCCGAGCGCACCTGGGCCGAGCGCGTCACCTTGGCGCACGCGCTCATCGGCTGGGTCCGGGGGACGGGACTGATGGGCGGCAACGATCCGCTCGTCGAGGCCGTCGAGGCGGCCGGCGTGCGCACGTGGTCCACGTCCGAGATGGCCACCGAAATGCTGAAGCTCGTCGGACCGGAGGCCAAGCGACTCGCGAAGCAGGCTCCGCTGGTCGCGGACCTCACCGGGGGACTCGCCGAGGCAGCCCTCGATCTGCCGGCGCTCGCGAAGCAGGCCCGGGACGCGGCCGAGGTCGCGGACGCACCCGATCGGGACACCGACCCGGATGCGACGATCGCGGCTCTGCCCGCGGCCCCGCGTGTGGACGAGCTGCCGACGCCGGAGTGGTCCGCACTCGATATCGATCCCGCCGACATGGTGGTCATCGTCGGCGCCGGTGAACTCGGCCCGTACGGCTCGGCCCGCACCCGTTTCGAGATGGAGGTCGACGAGGAACTGTCGGCAGCCGGTGTGCTCGAGTTGGCGTGGGTCATCGGCCTGATCGAGTGGGAGAACGAGCCCGAGCCGGGCTTCTACGACGCGGAAACCGGCGCGCTGGTGCCGGAAGCGGAGATCGCCGATCGCTACCACGACGCGGTGGTCGAGCGCTGCGGGATCCGCCGCTACGCCGACGACGGTGCGATGACCGACAACACGGCACCGCTGTTGACCTCGGTCTTCCTCGACAAGGACCTGTCGTTCGTGGTGGGTTCCGAGGTCGAGGCCCGCGCCTTCGTCGACTCCGACCCGGAGAACACGGTCGCTTCGGTCGATGCCGAGTCCGGCGACTGGACGGTCACCCGCAAGGCCGGCACCGAGATCCGCGTGCCGCGCAAGGCGAAGCTGACCCGCACCGTCGGCGGCCAGATCCCCACCGGCTTCGACGTCACGCGGTGGGGCATCCCCGCCGACATGGCGGACTCGGTGGACCGGGTGGGGCTGTGGAACATCGTCACGACGGTCGACGCGTTCCTCACCGGAGGGTTCACCCCGTCGGAACTGCTGCGCTGGGTGCACCCGTCGCTGGTCGCCAACACGCAGGGCACCGGCATGGGCGGCATGACCTCCATGCGATCGCTCTACATCGACACGCTGCTCGGTGAGTCCCGTGCGAACGACATCCTGCAGGAAGCCTTGCCGAACGTCATCGCGGCGCACGTCGTGCAGTCCTATGTCGGTGGCTACGGCGCGATGGTGCATCCGGTGGCGGCCTGCGCCACGGCTGCGGTGTCCGTGGAAGAAGGCGTCGACAAGATCAAACTCGGCAAGGCGAAACTGGTCGTCGCGGGCGGCTTCGACGATCTCGGTATCGAAGGCATCATCGGCTTCGGCGACATGTCGGCGACCGCGAAGTCGGACGACATGCGGGCCAAGGGCATCGACGACCGTCGTTTCTCGCGGGCCAACGATCGCCGGCGCGGCGGGTTCGTCGAGTCGGCGGGCGGCGGCACGGTCCTGCTCGCCGCGGGTGATGTCGCACTCGAGATGGGCCTGCCCGTTCTCGGTGTGGTCGCCTGGGCCGGATCCTTCGCCGACGGTGTGCACACCTCGATCCCGGCGCCCGGCATCGGTGCGCTCGGGGCAGGTCGCGGTGGGCTCGAATCGGGGCTGGCCAAGGAACTGCGCAAGCTCGGCGTGACCGCAGACGACATCGCGGTGATCTCCAAGCACGACACGTCGACGGCGGCGAACGACCCGAACGAGGCGGAGTTGCACGAACGGCTCGCGGGAGCCCTCGGCCGCAGCGACGGCAACCCGATGTTCGTGGTGTCGCAGAAGTCGCTGACCGGGCACGCGAAGGGCGGTGCGGCAGCGTTCCAGCTCGTCGGACTGTGCCAGGTGCTGACCCAGGGCGTCGTCCCGCCGAACCGCAGTCTCGACTGTGTCGACGAGAAGATGGCCGAGTTCGAGCACCTCGTGTGGCCGCGCACCCCGTTGCGGTTCGGTGAGCAGTACGCGCTCAAGGCAGGCCTGCTGACGAGCCTCGGGTTCGGGCACGTATCCGGGCTGATCGCGGTGGTGCACCCGCAGGCGTTCGTCGAGGCGGTCCCGGCAGATCGTCGTGAGGAGTACCGCGCGGCAGCAGCGGCACGCACGGTCGTCGGCAAGCGGCGCCTGGCATCGGCGATGGCCGGGGGTGCGGCGCTGTACCAGCGGCCCGCGGACCGTCGTTTCGGTGGAGACGCGGTGCCCGCCGCCGCCGCCCGTCATCTCGAAGCGGCTGTGCTGCTCGACGCGGATGCACGACTCGGCGACGACGACGTGTACCGCCCGGGCCTGCCCGGCTGCAAGTAACGACGGGACAGGGACAGCAGGATGGGAGTTGCGGGTATCGGGTTCGACCTCGTGTCGGTTCCGGAGTTCGCCGAGCAGTTGAGCCGTTCGGGCACGACGATGCTGGGGAACTTCACGCCGGGGGAGCGCCGTGACGCGAATACCCGCAGCTCCGATCCGGCGCGGCATTTCGCGGCCCGGTGGGCCGCGAAGGAAGCGGTGATCAAGGCGTGGTCGGCCGCACTGTTCGGCCGCCCGCCGGTGCTGCCGGAGACCATCCACCAGCAGATCGAGGTGGTCTCCGATGCGTGGGGACGCCCGAGCATCCGGCTGCACGGCAAGGTTGCGGAGCAGTTGACGGGGATGTGCATCCACGTGTCGTTGACTCACGACGGCGACATGGCCGGTGCGTTCGTGGTGCTCGATGCCGCTGACGGCCACGGGTAGGAGCGGCCGGTCAGCTCAGGGAGGAGGGCGTGGGCTCCGCGCGGTGCGCACCCGCAGGTTCGGTCTCCTTGGACCGTTCGGACTCCTCGCGCCGTTTGCGCTTCTTCGCCTGGGTTCGCGAATCACGCTCGGCCACTTGGAGATACGCGACCATGATGCGCTTGAGTTCGGCCACCGCCTCGGCGTGGGTCTGGTCGTCCTGCACGGAGAAGTTCAGCATCGAGTAGACGACGTGGACGAGCACCTCGGCCATGAGCTTGCGACGAGGGCGAGGCGTGTCGGGAGTCAGGGGCGCGAGCATCCGCGCTACCTGCTCGGCGAATTCCCTCTCGTGGATCGCGCCGGTGGCCCGGGTGGACGGAGTGGACTGCATCGCGAGCCAGACCTCGCGCCGGGAGGGATCGGTCGCCCACAATCCGGCCATGTGATCGACGAAGCTGTTGAGAAACCGCAACCAGTCGACGGAGGGGATCTCGCCGTTGAACTTGGCGAGTTCTTCCTGGACGCCGACGAGATCCTGGCGGTTGAGTTCACACACGATCACGTACTTGTTGGCGAAGAACTGGTACAGCGTGCCGATGGGTACGTCGGCGCGGGCTGCGACTTCTTCGCAGGTGAACGACTCGAACCCCACCTCGGTGAGCAGCTCCCGGGACGCGGCGAGCAGCGCGTCGAACTTGCGCCGGCTCCGTTCCTGAGTGGGCCGCCGGCGGGGCACAAGCTCTTGTGGCTCCGTCTGGACCTCGAGCGCCGGGTCGATCCGGCGCGGGGCGCGGCGGCTGTTCGATGCTGACTCCACCCGCCCAGGCTAGCCGTACCCTTCACGAATACCGAGCACTTGCTGTGTACGCGAGTGGCAATAACCCGGCTTGTGCTGAGTTCCGGGCGCGGAACACGGAAGGGTGACATCGTCGCGGCGTGCGCACGTGGCGGTACCGGCCCCGGTCCTAGGATGTGAGGAGACCACCTCGGGTCGACGCGGAGGTTGTCGTCCCGGCCGCAGGAGGAGATTCGATGACCGACGCAGAGACCGTGCAGCGGATACGTGACCGGGTGCGGGATTCCATGGGCACCGCGCGAAGCGAACTCGAAACGCTGGTCGCGTTCCGATCCGTGGCCGACCCGCGCCAATACCCGGTCGAAGAATGCGTCGCGGCGGCCCGGTGGGTGTGCGACGCGTTCGCAGCGGCCGGCATCGAACAGGTCGATCTCGTCGAGACGGTGGACGGATCACATGCCGTGATCGGTCACACCCCGGCTCCGCCCGGAGCACCGACCGTCCTGCTCTACAGCCATTACGACATCCAGCCTCCCGGCGACGAATCCGAATGGGAAAGCCCGCCTTTCGTGCTCACCGAACGCGACGGCCGCTGGTACGGCCGGGGCGCGGCGGACTGCAAGGGCAACATCGTGATGCACCTGCTCGCCCTGCGTGCGTTGCTCGCGGACGGCGCGCTGCCCGTCGGCGTGCGAGTGGTCGTCGAAGGTTCGGAGGAGATGGGCGGAGAGGGCCTCGAACACCTCGTGGCCGCGCGACCCGACCTGTTCACCGCGGATCTCATCGTCGTCGGGGACTGCGGCAATGCCGAAGTAGGGCAGCCCACTCTGACCACCACCCTGCGCGGCACGGCGAACGTCGTCGTTCACCTCGAAACCCTCGCCGGCCCCGTCCACTCCGGTATGTACGGCGGAGGCGCCCCGGACGCGCTCGCCGCGCTGGTACGACTGCTCGGCACACTGCGTGACGACGACGGAAACACCGTCGTGGACGGCCTCGACGCCACCGCGACCTGGGACGGTGTGCCGTACCCCGAAGAGCGGTTCCGGTCGGATGCCGGGGTGCTCGCGGGAGTATCGCTCCCGACCTCCGCCACCGTGGCCGACGCGGTGTGGGCGCGACCCGCGCTCACCGTTCTCGGAATCGACGCCCCGCCGGTCGTGGGGTCCGCGGCGGCGATCGTGCCGCGCGCGTCTGCGCGCCTGAATCTCCGCGTGCCGCCGGGGGTCGATGCGCTGACAGCGCAGGACGCGCTCGTCGCACACCTCGAAGCACATGTTCCGTGGGGCGCACACCTGCGCATCGAGCGGGAAGTCGTCGGTGAACCGTTCCGCGCGGCTGCCGACGGCCCCGGCTATGCGGCGTTGCGTGCCGCCCTCGAGACCGCGTACGGCCGCGACGTCGGCTCGGCCGGGCAGGGCGGATCGATCCCGCTGTGCACCGCGCTGCAGCGTGCGGTACCGGGCGCCGAGATCGCCCTGCTCGGTGTGGAGGAGCCGCGCTGCGTGATCCACGCTCCCAACGAGAGTGTCGATCCGTCGGAAATCGAGAATCTTGCCGTCGCCGAAGCTCTGGTGATGCGCTCGCTCGGGTCCGGTTAGACCGACAGGTCGCGTCGCAGCTTCGCGACGTGCCCGGTCGCGCGCACGTTGTACTGGGCAACCTCGATCTTGCCGTCCGCATCGACCACGAACGTCGACCGGATCACCCCGGTGACGGTCTTGCCGTACATCTTCTTCTCACCGAACGCTCCCCACGCGGTGAGCGTCGACTTGTCCGGATCGGACAGCAACGGGAACGTGAGGCCCTCGTTGTCGCGGAACTTGGCGAGCTTGGCCGGCTTGTCGGGGGAGATGCCGATCACGTCGAGTCCCGCGTCACCGAGTTCGGCGAGGCTGTCCCGGAAGTCACACGCCTGCTTCGTGCAGCCCGGCGTGCTCGCGGCCGGGTAGAAGTAGACGATCACCTTGCGTCCGCGATAGTCGGACAACGAGACTTCGTTGCCGTCGGCGTCCGGGAGTGTGAAGTCGGGAGCGGGGTCGCCGGGCGAGAGTCTGTTGTTTTCGGTCATGTCCGCGACAGTAGTAGACCGATCGTCCACTACCGTGGTCGCAGCACACTGCAGCGACCTTCTGGAGGATCACGTGGGTAGGGACACCGAGGACATCGAGCGGGAGATCGAAAAGGCCCGGAACCAGCTCGCGGGCACGCTGGACGAACTGAGCGTTCGCGCCAACCCGAAGAATCTGGTGGCGAGCACGAAGCAAACGCTCGTCGCGAAGCTCAACCAGCCGGCGGTGAAGAAGTACGCGTTGGTGGCGGCGGGCACCGTGGTGGGTCTGCTGGTGCTGCGCAAGATCCTGCGCTGACACACCCGACCCGAACACTGTGCCCGCGCCGATGGCGCGGGCACAGTGCGTTTGGGGAACATCACAGTTCCGGTCGCGCAAACGAAAGATCCCCTCCCGGCGTTGCCGGAAGGGGATCTTTGTGGTGCGCCATCAGGGACTCGAACCCCGAACCCGCTGATTAAGAGTCAGCTGCTCTGCCAATTGAGCTAATGGCGCTTGGCTGGTGTCTCCGGGCTGTTGTCCCGGCGACGAAAAGAAGATTACACACCTTCGACTACCGCACCAAATCGGCTGGTCACAGCGATTTCCGCGGCGAAGGCATGTAACGAACGCGCAGCGGAGACCGATTGTCATCGGAACGTTATCGACAGGGGGGGAGTCGGTCGTCGAGACGGACGACCGACTGGCATCATCTGAACAGGACGTATGACGTGCAATTTCGGTGCCTTGTGGGGAGGGGCGGAATCGGAGAATGGCAGTGAAGGCTGGAAGTGTGACGCATCCTCGGCGGCGCAGTGCCGGGGCGGTGCTCGGGATGTTGCTCGTCGGGCTCATGGCGTTCGTCACCGCATGCTCGGGCGGATCGGGTTCCGGCGCGGACGAGGTGCCGATCGATTCCAATCCTCTTGCGGCACTGATCAAGCCCACTGTCTCGTCCAGCGTCACCGACGGGGACATCGGGTTCTCCCCGATCGACCCCGTGACGGTGTCGCTGATCAACGGAAAACTCGACTTCGTGACGCTGCTCACTCCCGCGGGGGAACCCGTCGCGGGTGAACTCGCCCCGGACGGCCTGTCGTGGGTCAACACCGAACCGCTCGGGTACAACCGGGAGTACACCCTCGAAACCGTCGCCTACGGTCTGGGCGGGTCGGCAACGACCGTCGCGTCCTTCACCACGTCGGCGCCGGGCAATCTGACCCAGCCGTATGTGATGCCCGGCGACGGGGCGGTCGTCGGTATCGGGCAGCCCGTGGCCGTCCAGTTCGACGAGAACATTCCGGACCGGCGCGCGGCCGAGGAAGCGATCACCGTGGTGACCGACCCTCCGGTCGAGGGCGCCTTCTACTGGCTCAGCAACCGGGAGGTGCGCTGGCGTCCCGAGCAGTACTGGACACCCGGCACGACCGTCACGGTGGACGTGGACGTCTACGGCAAGGATCTCGGCGACGGCTTGTTCGGCCAGGACGACGTCCACTCCTCGTTCACGATCGGTGACGCGGTGGTCATCACCGCCGACGACAACACCAAGCAGGTCACCGTCAACCGCAGCGGTGCCGACGTGATGACGATGCCCACGTCTTTCGGCAAGGACGACGCCCCCACCCCGAACGGGGTGTACGTCATCGGCGACCGCTTCGAGCACCTGATCATGGATTCCTCGACCTACGGGGTTCCGACGGATGCGCCCGAGGGGTACCGCACGCCCGTGGACTGGGCGACCCGCATGTCGTACAGCGGCATCTTCTTCCACTCGGCGCCGTGGTCGCTCGGTGACCAGGGCGTGCGCAACGTGAGCCACGGCTGTCTCAATCTGAGTCCTGCGAATGCCAAGTGGATCTTCGACAACACCAAGCGCGGCGACATCGTCATAGTCCGGAACACCGTCGGCGGAACCCTCGAGGGCACCGAGGGCCTCGGCGACTGGAACATCCCGTGGTCGACGTGGAAGGCCGGCAACGCCGATACCTGACCCGTCGTCCCGATCTCGAGGAGGCGTCCATGATGCAAGTCCGGGATCGGGAGTCGTGGTGGATCACCTCGGTGATCGCGACGGTGCTGGTGGCCTCCGTGACGGCGCCGCCGGCGGATGCCGAGCCGGTGGGTTCTCCGCCGCCGGGAGAGATCGTGTCGGTGCAGCCCCTCCCGCCCGAGCTGTCCCTCCCGGGTGCACCGATCGCGGAAAAGCTCGAATACCGCACCGAGTGGCGCTCCGGTGAGGACACGGTCGCCACCGGCGCGCTGTTCCTGCCCGAGAGAACAGCGCCGGAGGGCGGATTCCCTGTGGTCGCCTGGGCGCACGGCACCGTCGGTATAGCCGACGACTGTGCATTCACCACCGATACGCCTCGGCCGGCACGCGAGAAGTCGTACCTCCGGCACTGGCTCGACCAGGGATACGCCGTGGTGGCCGCCGACTATCCGGGGCTGGGCTCGGAAGGCCTGCACCGCTACCTCGACGGCCCGAGTGCCGCGAACAGCATCGTGGACAGCGTCCGCGCCGCACGGGCCACCGGCGCCCCGCTCTCCGAGCGGTGGGTAGTGGTCGGTCATTCGCAGGGTGGCCACGCCGCAGTCCACACCGCGCACATCGCGACGCGGCGCGCCCCCGAACTGGACTTCCGGGGCACGGTCGCGACGGGAGTGCCCGCCAACCTCGAGAACCTGTTCATCCTGGGCGTGCCGGGCTTCCCGGATCCCGGCCTCTCGGGACTGACGGCATTCAGCGGCTATCTGTTCGCCGGCCTCCGCGACGCCTATCCGCAGGTCGACGTGGACGGCTACCTCACCCCGGCCGGCCGCGAGGTGCTGGACCGAGCGGAGGTTCTCTGCATCGGCGAGCTCAACGCGTCCGTGCGGGATACCGGAATCGGCGACTTGCCCGCGCGTCCGCTGTCGCAGGGCGACCTCCCCGCCGCTCTGGCCGAGTACCTCGCCGTCCCCACCACCGGCTACGACCGTCCCCTGTTCTTCGGTCACGGTGTGGACGACAGGGTGGTGCCGTTGCCGTTGTCTGCAAAGCTCGCCGCCGACATGTCCGCCGGGGGTGCCGACGTCGACTACCGCGTATACGACGCCGATCACCTCACGGTCATCGAGCTCTCGGCACTCGACTCCACGCCGTTCGTCGCGCGCGTACTCGCAGATCGATAACGACCGGAAAACGAAGAATTGCGTCCCGCGGCCGGGGCATCACGGCAACGGAAAAGGCCCCCGACCGGGATCGCCGGTCGGGGGCCTTCTATCGGGTGAGTGACGGGACTCGAACCCGCGACAGCCAGGATCACAACCTGGTGCTCTACCAACTGAACTACACTCACCATCGCATTCGCATGTGGCCGGGGCCGCTTGCGCCTGCGGTAGAGATACTAGCGTGACTTTGCCGGAAATAACGAATCGGCAGGTCAGGCCGGTCCGAGGTCCTCCACGACCGCGGCGATGTCCTCGGGGGACGGTCCGGGTGCGGCAACGAAGGCGGTACGCCGGTAGTAGCGGAGTTCGCGGATCGACTCCTTGATGTCGGCCAGTGCCCGGTGCGACAACCCCTTTTCCGGCTGCCCGAAGTAGATACGCGGGTACCAGCGGCGGCACAGCTCCTTGATCGAACTCACGTCGACCATCCGGTAATGGAGGTAGCTGTCGAGTTCGGGCATGTCGCGGGTGATGAACCCCCGGTCGGTGCCGATCGAGTTACCTGCGAGCGGCGCCGTGCCCGCTTCCCCGACGTGTTCTCGGATGTAGTCGAGCACCAGCTTCTCGGCTTCCGCGAGCCCGACCGTCGAGCGGCGCACTTCCTCGGTGAGCCCCGAGCGGGCGTGCATCTGCTGCACGACCTCCGGCATCGCCGCGAGTGCTTCGTCGTCGGCATGGATGACGATGTCCACGCCTTCGCCGAGCACGTTGAGTTCGCTATCGGTCACCAGTGCCGCGATCTCGATCAGCTTGTCGCTGTCGAGCCGCAGTCCGGTCATCTCACAATCGATCCATACGAGTTTGTCCTGCACGAGATACAGCGTAGTCAGGCGTCGGACAAGTTAAGGTCGGCAGTGGCATTGCAGTGGTCACACGCGCGCCGTAAGGAGCATCCGTATGCCGGACGACACCGAGCTCCCCGACCACCACGACGACGAGTCCACGCCGGCGGGCGCGGCCGCACGGATCGCCGCCGGGTACGCGGCGACAGGTCCCGCGCTCGAACTCGGCGCCGTCGTACTCGACGGTGTGGCCGACCCGTCGGCGAAGGTGCGCATCCCTCTGGCCACGATGAACCGGCACGGGCTAGTGGCGGGCGCCACCGGAACGGGCAAGACCGCAACACTGCAGTTGATCGCCGAGCAGCTGTCGTCCGCCGGGGTGCCCGTGGTGATGGCCGATGTCAAAGGCGATCTGTCCGGTCTCACCGGAGAAGGCGTGATCGAGGAGAAGATCGTCGCGCGCGCGATCGACACCGGCGACGAGTCGTGGGAGCCGCGTGGATATCCGGTGCAGTTCTATTCGCTCGGCACCGAGGGGGCGGGCATCCCGGTCCGTGCGACCGTCACGTCGTTCGGACCGATCCTGCTGAGCAAGGTGCTCGAACTCAACGCGACCCAGGAGTCCACACTCGGCCTGATCTTCCACTGGGCCGACCAGCGGGGGCTGGCGTTGCTGGACCTGAAGGACTTGAGCGAGGTCATCAGGCACTTGACGAGCGACGAGGGAAAGGCCGATCTCCAGAGCATCGGCGGGGTGTCCGGAGCTACGGCCGGGGTGATCCTGCGCGCGCTCGTCAATCTCGAGCACGCCGGGGGCGACACCTTCTTCGGTGAGCCGGAATTCGAGACCGAGGATCTGCTCCGGTTCGTCGACGGCCAGGGCGTCATCAGCCTGTTCGAACTCGGCGATCGAGCGACACAGCCGGCGTTGTTCTCCACATTTCTGATGTGGTTGCTCGCGGACCTGTTCCAGGCTCTGCCGGAGGTCGGGGACCTCGAGAAGCCGAAGTTGGTGTTCGTGTTCGACGAGGCGCATCTGCTGTTCACCGACGCGTCCAAGGCGTTCCTGCGTCAGGTCGAGCAGACCGTCAAGCTGATCCGCTCGAAGGGCGTGGGGATCATCTTCTGCACCCAGTTGCCCTCGGATGTGCCCCGGCCGGTGTTGTCTCAGCTCGGGGCTCGTATTCAGCACGCAGTGCGTGCGTTCACCCCGGAGGATCGCGATGCGCTGGACAAGATCGTTCGCACCTATCCGGCGACGGACGCGTACGACCTCGGCGAGGCACTGACCGCGCTCGGAACCGGGGAAGCGGTTGTGACGGTGCTGTCGGAGACCGGCGCGCCCACACCTGTGGCATGGACGCTGATCCGGCCGCCTCGCTCCCGGATGGGGTCGGTGGGGGAGAACGCGATCCTTGCGGCCGCCCAGTCCAGCCCGCTCTACGGGAAGTACGGCCGCACCGTCGACCGTGAATCGGCGTACGAGAAGCTGTCCGCGTCGGTGGCCGGCGCCCCGGATGTCGATCCGGAGTTCGAGGCCTCGCCGCTGCCCGCGGGTGCCGACGAGGTCCTGCCGGAGTCTGCACGCGACGACGAGCCGTCGACGATCGAACAGGCGCTCGGGAGTCCGGCGGTCAAGAGCTTCCTGCGGTCGGCGGCGTCCGCGGCGGGCCGGGAGATCGGCCGCAGCATTTTCGGAACCGGACGCCGCCGCAGGCGTTAGTCCGACCCGAGTTTGCGGTAGAAGGCACCGGCGATCGGTGCGGAGACCGACCGGGGGGCGAACTGTCCCGCCGCCGACATCGCCTTGCTGATCACACCGGGCACGATGCGCATCCGGTTGGCAGCGAGGGCGTCGAGCGACACCTTGGCGGTGTGGGCGCTCGAGATCCACAGGAAGTCGGGCACGAGTTTGTCGACGATCGACGCCTCGGCAGGGTCGGGTTCCTCGGTGCGCACCGGTCCGGGGGCGAGAAGCGTGATGTGGACGCCGGTGCCTTTGAGCTCGCCGCGCAGCGACTCGGAGAACGTGTTGACGAAGGCCTTGGTCGCGGCGTAGGTCGCGTTGTGGGGGATGGGCATGTTGCCGGCGGCAGACCCGACCATGAGGATCGCGCCGGACCTGCGCTCGACCATCTGCGGCAGCACCGCGAGGGTGAGATCGTGCACCGCGACGGCGTTGAGTTCGACTTGGGCGCGTTCGTATGCCGGGTCGAGTTCGGCGACCGCACCGAAGGTGGCGATTCCCGCGTTGTTGCAGAGGATGCTGATGCGTCGTCCGGCGAGTTCGTCGACGAGGACTGCGCGCGCGTCGCGGTCGGACAGGTCGCAGGCACGTACCTCCACGGCGACGCCGTGTTCGGTGCGCAGCGTGGCGGCGAGGGATTCCATGACCTCGCCTCGTCGTGCGACGAGAATCAGGGAGTGCCCACGTGCGGCGAGTTCGGTGGCGAGGGCTTCGCCGATACCGGAAGAAGCTCCGGTGACGACGGCGCGGGCATCGGGATGGGGATTCGGCAGAGTCACGGTGGGTCAGCCTAGCGGGATCGGGCCGGGACGGGTCCGCGGTGTCGGCCGGGTGCGACTCGCGACGCCGGTGCGGGGACGATCGGTCCCGAGCGGCTTAGGCTGCGCACCATGAGCGCACACACGCACGCTCCGGCCGGGGCCGGGGGTGCCGCGACGGGCAGACAGGTCTTCGCGTGGGGTCTGTGGGACTGGGGATCGTCCGCGTTCCACGCGGTGATCCTCACCTTCGTCTTCTCGGTCTATCTCACCGATGCGGTGGGCGACGACCTGCCCGGCACCGTCTCGGCGACCTCGTGGCTCGGGTGGGCACTGGGTATCTCGGGTGCGATCATCGCGGTCACCGCACCGATCTTCGGACAGAGGTTCGACGCGGCGGGACGCCGGAAACGTTCGCTCGCGATATTGACTGCGCTCACGGTCGCGGCGATGGCGGGCATGTACTTCGTGCGCGACGACTACCGCTATCTCTGGCTCGGTCTTGTCCTGCTCGGTGCCGCATCCGTGGCCGCCGAGCTTGCGCAGGTTCCGTACAACGCGATGCTTCGGCAGGTCTCCACCGAGGACAATCTCGGACGGGTCTCCGGATTCGGTTGGGCCATGGGCTATTTCGGCGGGATCGTGCTGTTGCTGGTGTGCTATGCCGGTTTCATCTCGGGCGACGGAGACGTACGCGGTCTGTTCGGGGTCTCCACCGACGGCGGTGCCAACATCCGCCTCGTGGCGCTGCTGGCAGCGGTGTGGTTCGCAGTCTTCGCGTTGCCTGTGCTGTGGTCGATACCGGAAAAACCGGTCGAGCGCGGCGACGAGACACGTCGGGTCGGCATCGTCGAGTCCTATCGCGTGCTCTGGCGCGATCTGCGCGAGCTGTGGCAGGTCGACCGCCGCACCATCTGGTATCTCGGCGCATCTGCGCTGTTCCGGGACGGTTTGGCGGGTGTGTTCACCTTCGGTGCGGTGCTGGCCGTCAACGTGTACGGGATCAGCGCGGCGGACGTGTTGCTCTTCGGCGTCGCGGCCAATGTCGTCTCGGCCCTCGGTGCCCTCGCCGCCGGGCGCGTCGACGACCGGTTGGGCCCCAAAACCGTCATCGTCGGTTCGCTGATCGCGATGATCGCCGCGGGAACGGTGCTGCTGGTGGTCTCCGGTCCGACGATGTTCTGGATCTTCGGACTGGTGCTGTGCCTGTTCGTCGGCCCCGCCCAGTCGTCGGCCCGCACCTTCCTCGTCAGGCTCACGCCGCACGGGCGGGAGGGGCAGATGTTCGGCCTCTACGCGACGACCGGTCGTGCGGTGTCGTTCCTCGCGCCGACGCTCTTCGGATTCTTCGCATGGTGGTTCGCCACCGACCGCGCAGGCATCGTCGGTCTGCTGCTCGTGCTCGCGATCGGTCTCGCGGCGCTTCTCGCGGTCCGCGCGCCCGACGCGCACGCCCGTCCGTGAGCTCGTGTCCGTCGTTCGGCGGATCTACACCGTAGGGCCGGACGAGTCGGCCGGATCCAGCATCGGCACGAGAAATCGGCGAGCGATTCGCGCCAGCTGGGCATCGTCGTCGAGATCGACCAGACGGCTGGGATAGGTGAGGAAGGATGCGGAGATCCGCACCATCATCTCGGCGACCAGATCCGTATCCAGCGCGCGAGAAATGTTGCCGGCCTGTTGTTCACGGCGAAGCTGGCCCGCGACGAAAGCCCGTACGGTTGCCAGCATTTCTTCCCCGTTGCCCACCACGGAACCGGCGAGCAACGTGGGTTCCGTCTCGAGGAGACCGCCGATGAGCGGGTTGGTGCGGACGGCGTGGAGTGAACTGACGAAGCCGGCGACGACGCGATCGGCGGCGGTGTCGGCACGTGCGATGTCGTCGAGGAACCGCGTGAAATAGCGGCGGATCTCACGAAGGACCACTTGATCGACCAGAGCGTCCTTCGACTCGAACTTCCGGTACACCGTGATCCGCGACAATTGTGCGCGCCGCGCGATGTCTTCCATCGAGGAGCGCTGGATGCCGAGGCGGCAGAACTGCTCGTATGCGGCGTCGAGGAGTCGCGTGCGGGTGCGGTCCTCGTCGCCGGGCTGTTCGACGGCGTCGTGATATGCGCGATCGAGCAGCGACTCCACGTTTGTGCTGCGGACGAGCGGGGCTTGTTCCACGGTGTCCTCCTGGGATCCCGAGTCTACTGCGGCGCCTGTCGGAAAACCCCCGCCCGGGAAGGGCGATTGTGGTCTGATGTTACAGAGACACAAAATATGTCTCATTGCATCATCTGCTGGCCGGGGAAGGTACCGATGGAGAATCTGAGTAGACGCAGAATGCTCGAACTGAGCGGCGCACTCGGCGCACTGGGAGCGTTCTCGCTTGCCGCTCCTGCCCACGCGCAGCCGTGGAGATGGTCGCCCGCCGGGTCGATTCCCGGCGCGGGGAGCGGTGCCGATCCGAGGACGGTATGGGACACGGAGGCCGATCCGCTGGTGGCCTCGCTGCTGGACCGCGGGGATGTGCCGAGAGTCAACGAACTCCTCCGGACCTGGACCAAGAACGGTCAGCCGCTCCCCGACGGCCTGCCGGGGGACCTGAGAGAGTTCATGGAGCAGGCGCGGCAGTTGCCGGCCTGGGCGGATCCGGGCAAGCTCGAGACAGCCGTGCGTTTCAACGAGAAGCGCGGGTTGTATCTCGGCGTCCTCTACGGCTTCGCCAGCGGCATGATGAGCACGGTCATACCCAAGGAAGCGCTCGCTGTCTACTACTCCCAGGGCGGCGCGAACATGAAGCGCCGCATCTCGAAAACGGCAAAGCTGGGATACGACATCGGAACTCGCAACGCCTACCTGCCCGACGGCGAAATGGCAGTGACCGCCGTGAAGACCAGGCTGGTTCATGCTGCGGTTCGTCATCTCCTGCCGCAGTCTCCGCACTGGGAGCACGCCGCTCCGGAGAACATCCCGATCAGCCAGCACGACATGATGGTGACCTGGCACAGCCTGCCCACCACGGTCATGCGCACCTTGAAGGCATGGAAGGTGCCCATTGCGGCTGCCGAGGCCGACGGTTTCCTGCACTCGTGGCAGATCAGTGCCCACATGCTCGGCATCGAGGACCAGTACATACCCGCCACGTGGGACCAGGCCGAATCCCAGGCCGTGGAGGTGCTGGATCCGATCCTCGCTCCCACGCCGGAGGGCATCAAGCTCGCCGACATCCTGCTCGATCTCGGTGCGGGACTCGACTTCACGCTGCTGACCCGGCCGATCCTGGGTGCCCTGACGCGTTTCATGCTCGGGAACGAGATCGCCGACTGGTTGAACATTCCCCGCGAGCCGGTGTGGGGCACCCTCCTCGACGTCGCGTGGGGACCGTTCGTCGCCGTCCGCGAGGGACTGCTCCCGCTTCCGCTCGCTCCCGAGGCGTACTGGACGTTCGACGAGTTGCTCCGTCAGTTCGTGCTGCTCTACATGTCCGAGTTGCGGCCCATCAGCATCGAGATACCGGAGTTCAACAATCCGAACTACCGCTGACAGAATCTCGCCGGTGAGCGGTCAGCCGCCTGCCGCGGTTCCGGCCCGGCGCCGGATGGCGTCGGCGGCGGCGGCGGGTGCTTCTTCCGGAATCCAGTGCGAGACGTCCGGAAGTACGACGAATTCGTAATCGGCATCGACGAATTCGTGGCACCGCTCCGCCGCGGCGGAACCGATCGCCGAGTCCCCGGTGCTCCAGACGTAGGTTGTCGGCACCTGTACCGGCGGGGTCGATTCCCACTCGCGCGACATGGCTCGATACCAGTTCAGTGCCGCGGTGAGCGCGCCCGGACGGGACAGCGTCCGGACGTAGTGGTCCACCGAGTCGCGGTCGACGCTCGGATCGAACATCGCCCGCAGCCTCCGGGCATCGTCTTCGAGCAACACGGATTCGGCCTTGTCCTCCATGCGCAGGAGCTGGATGTACGACGAGCGGGCGCGCTGGTCGTCGTCCTCCCGCAGTGCCCAGCCGTACGCAGCGAGATGCGGCACCGAGAACCCGGTGAGCGTGGAGACGCGGTCGCGGTGGTGCGCGGCGGTGTGCCATGCGACCGCGGCGCCCCAGTCGTGTCCGACGAGGTGAGCCTGCTCGATCTCGAAATCGTCGAGCAGCCCGATCACGTCTCCGGCCAAGGCGGAGATCTCGTAATGGCCTACGCCCTCGGGTCGTGCACCGGGAGAGTAGCCGCGCTGATCGGGTGCGATCACCCGGTATCCGTCGCGTACGAGCAGGCGGGCGACGGCCGTCCAACTCCGTGCGGTCTCGGGAAAACCGTGCAGCAGCACCACCGGAGGGCCGCCGGGTGGTCCCGCAACCCGGACATCGAAGGTCAGATCGCCCAGTGTCGTTTCGGCGTTTCCGCTCATGACCTCCACGGTACGGAGGTCGGGTCAGTTGTGCGTCGGCTTCCAGGCGGCCATGCCGAGCAGGATCAGCCGCATCTGTTTTTCCGCGCGAGTGATCACTTCTGCTTCCTCGGGGCTGCCGGGCCGTGGCACCGACAGCAGTTCCAGCACGACGTCGAGCATCGCGGTGACCAGCAGGTCGGCGACCATCTCGAGGTCGTCGAACGGCCACTGTTCGAGCCCGGGTGTGCGGGCGAGGTCTGCGGCCAGTTCGCCGGCGAGCAAACGCAGTTCGGTCGTGATGGCGCGCGCGACTTCAGGTTGGCCTCCGTGGCGTTCACGCGCGAGGAAGCGGAACGCGGGCTCGTGTACCCGCACTTCACGCACCAGGATGCGGAGTGACTCGCGGGCGGTGGCGGGACCGGGGGAGCGTCGCGCGTCGCGCAGCAGGCGTCGCAGCACCCGCATCGTATCGGCGGCGAGGGTGACGCCGAGTTCCTCCATGGAGGCGAAGTGGCGGTAGAACGCCGTCGGCACGATTCCGGCGTGCCGGGCGACCTCGCGCAGGCTGACGCCGGCAAGACCCCGGTCCGAGGACAGCTCGAGCGCCGCGTCGAGAAGTGCCTGACGGGTGCGTTCTTTGCGCTGTGCTCGGGTCGTGGAGGACGGGGCCGGTGCTGCTGACACGTTTCGAGTGTAGGCAGACGGGCCGGCGGCACGGGCACCGGGTGTAACCGGGGTCACAAACCGGTTGACACAGGGGAGCTACCGCCTGTCACACTTACTTGAGTGCACGGATGTGCACTCAGAATACGATGTCGCTCGGAAGGCAGGCACCAATGATTGCGCGCCACCTCCCCCCTGTAGACCATGCGCGGACGTTCGCCCGAAAAGTGCTCGTCAGCGCCCTGGGGACCCTCTCGAGTCCGCACCATCCCGACCGGTACCTCGAGCTGGTCGATCCTCTGCTCGCCACTTCCGTCACCCGTGCTCGGATTACACACGTGGACCGAAATGCCTCAGGATCGGTGACGTTCACCGTCAGCCCGGCGCGGCCCGTGCGGTTCGAACCGGGAAGCCACGTTCCGCTGTCGATCACGGTCGACGGCGTGCGGCACACCCGGACCTATTCACCCGCGTACGCACCCGGTGCGGTACGCGACGGAAGCGGGCCGATCGTGTTCACGGTGGGGTTGCACCCGGACGGGATCGTCTCCCGCCACCTCTACGAACACGCGCAGCCCGGACTCGTCGTCGAACTCGGTGAACCGGCGGGCGATTTCGTGCTCCCGACACCGCGATCCGAGCGACTGATCCTCATCGGCGGTGGGTCGGGGATCACCCCGGTGCTGTCGATGCTCGAGGGACTCGCCGCCGAAGGGCACACCGGTGCGGTCACGTTTCTGTACTACGCCCGGACTCCGGCGCATGTCCCGCGGCGCGAGGCACTCGATGCCCTCGCGGCGCTCCCCAACGTCGAGGTCGTTCTCGTGTACACCCGGTCCGGTGACGGCGCTCTCCAGGGGCGTTTCGACGCCGCCCACCTCCAGGCTGTCGCACCGTGGTTCGCCGATACTCCGGTCTACGTGTGCGGGCCTGCGGGCCTGGTGTCCCGTGTTCGGGACGTCTACGCCCGAGACGGCGCCGAGAACCTCGTCCACGTCGAGGAATTCACACCGCCGACCTACACGGTCGATCCGGACGACGCCACCGGCACGGTGTCGTTCGCCTCGTCGGGTGTCGTCGCCGACAACACCGGCGTGACGGTTCTCGAGCACGCCGAGAACGCGGGTCTGACACCCGAGCACGGTTGCCGGATGGGAATCTGCCACTCGTGCACGGCTGTCCGGCTCTCCGGCTGCACCCGCGACGTGCGGACCGGTGAACTCGATTCGGAGCCCGGAACGCGAATCCAGATCTGCATCAACGCGCCGGTCGGCGACGTCGCCGTCGATCTCTGACGCTCGACTCCACAGCATCCAGACCGATACCACTGGAGGACACCATGTTCGGATTGTCCCTGCCCTCGATTCCCTTCCTGCCGTTCCTCTCGGGATCCTCCGCGCCCGCGGATCCCGAACCGCTGGTGCTCACCCGGGAACACATCGACGAACTGGGCCGCGAACTCGACGCGTTGCGCGAGGAGACCGTGGCGTCGCTCGGCGACGAGGACCGTGAATACATCTATCGCATCATCAAGGCGCAGCGTGGATTCGAGGTCACCGGCCGCGGCCTGATGTACCTCGGCTTCTTCCCGCCCGCGTGGGTTGCGGGGGTCGCGGCACTGAGCGTGTCGAAGATCCTCGACAACATGGAGATCGGGCACAACGTGATGCACGGCCAGTACGACTGGATGAGGGAGCCGTCGCTGAACTCGCGCACCTTCGAGTGGGACACCGTGTGCCCCTCGGACCAGTGGCGGCACTCGCACAACTACATGCACCACACGTTCACCAACATCGTCGGCAAGGACCGTGACATCGGGTACGGGATCCTGCGGATGGACCCCAACCAGAAATGGCACCCGTACTACCTCGGCAACCCCGTCTATGCGGCCGCACTGATGCTGCTGTTCGAGTGGGGAGTGATGATGCACGACGCCGAGGCGGAGAACATTGTCGCCGGTACCCGGTCGTGGCGAGACGTCCTTCCGCTCGCGCAGGGCTGGTGGCGCAAGGCGCGTCGTCAGGTCGTCAAGGATTACGTGGCGTTCCCGCTGCTCACCGGCCCGCTGTTCGTGCCGACCCTGGTCGGCAACGCGACCGCGAACGTGGTGCGCAACGTGTGGGCGTATTCGATCATCTTCTGCGGCCACTTCCCGTCGGGCGTGCAGTCGTTCAGCGAGGACGAGACGGCCGAGGAGACGCGCGGCGAGTGGTATGTGCGCCAGCTGCTCGGCAGCGCGAATATCTCCGGATCGCCACTGTTCCACATCATGTCGGGCAACCTGTCGCACCAGATCGAGCACCACCTGTTCCCCGACCTGCCGGCGCACCGATACCCGGAACTCGCGCCGCGTGTCCGGGAGCTGTGTGAACAGTACGGATTGCCGTACAACAGCCGCGGCCTCACCGCCCAGGTGGCATCCGTGTGGAAGAAGATCTTCACGTTCGCACTGCCGCCGAACTGGGTGTCGCAGACCCCGGACATCTCGGTGCTTCTCGAGCGTTCGCCCCGCGAGCAGGCCGACGACGCTGCGGGTACCCTCGCACGGGAGAACGTCTGAGGGGGAGTGCCATGGTCGGGAAGTTCGAACGCAACAAGGACACCATCCAGGAGATGACCGAATCGGCAGCGACGCGAGTCGGCGCTATCGCCGGGATCATCACCGGAGCCGTCCGAGACGTCACCCGCGAGGTCGGCGGGTGGATCACCGATGGCATCGAGATGCGTGAAGCTGCCCGCAAGGCGCGTAGCGACGAGGAGCGCGGAGCTGCCGAGGGCGGCCCGACGGTCTCCACGACGGAGTAGCGCGCCGCGCACGCTGCCGGAAATCACGCAGCACAGTAGTCGGCCACAAACGGCGGGC